>CAIUEV010000101.1 GCA_903898335.1 uncultured bacterium
CCGACCACATCCAGTTTAGCTTGAGGATTGTCTGTTCCGATTCCCACCAATCCGTATTTTACTATTAGTCCATGAGCGGCATTACCAAGATTTAAAATCAATCCGCCTACTTTGGATTGACCAAAGGCGGAAGAATTAATGGGAGCAAAGATATTGTTTCCGGGAGGAACAGTGGTTGGTTCGATCCAGGCGTGGGCGGAATCGACGGTGAACAGAACCGTGGCAAGAATGGAAAAAACAAAAATTTTTTTCATTTTAGATAATATTTACTTACAAAAACAACAACATTCAAATCGGACCGGTTAGCCTCTTGGTGAATTTATTCGACCGAACCCATTGGAAACTCTTCCGGAAAAACCGTCAATTTTTTCTTTCCATCTTCAGTAATTAGGTTGGCTTGCATTCCCGATTGCAAAGATTCCCAACTACTTGTCTTTTCATCAAACATTCTCAACTCTGGGTCTTCTTGAAACTCTTTCAATTTTTTCTTTACATCGTCGGAAAGCTCTTTTCGCTCTACTGCACCGTTGGCATTACCGTTCATCTGATCAGGCGACGGACTCTCCGTTGTCGGAGGCATAAGTTTCACCATTTCTCCTTGCGCTTTTTTCGCTTTTTCTTCATTAAAATTCGGATTCTTGGCCATCACAACGATTGAACTGACATCCTCTTTCTTAATTTCGTATTTTATATCGATAGAAGCGATTTGTTTTAAAACCAGTTTTTCTCCATCTATAGAATCGATTTTTCCCGTCATGATCTCAGGCTGTTTTTCTTTCTCCGCCACATACATCGAATCAACGCTATTGACCGATTGAGGCATTGAAACTTCACTGCCGGGAGCATTGGGCGCTCCCCCCTGATTTACAATGTTTTTACCGTTTTTCAAACCCATCGAATAAATCACCATACCGACAAAACCCAGACCGAAAATAACCGCCAGCACCGAGAGTAGAACAATTAGTTTTTTGTTTTCCATTTATTTATAATCATAATTAAAATTTGATCCGCCCAATTTTTGAGCTATATTATACCCCTCCTGAGAGATTAATTGAGAAGCTGATTGTGAAGCCTCGGCCGGTGGAACGCCCTTGTCAACAATCGAATTAATGGCATTCTCCAAAATAACCCCTATTCTAGCGTTGTTGGCCTGCCTAAAGCTCGTCGCGGAAATCGCCTGATCGGCGAAGACGCCCAACCATTGATCCTCTTTTTGAGCTTCCGCCAAATCCATTCTGGCCGAAACTCGACCGGTCGCCTCCGCATATTTCGCCGCCTGAGCTTTTTCCGTCAAAAACTTCAAAAAATTAAACGCCTCTATCGCCTTTTGACCGGTAGCCTGTTTGGAAACGGCAAAAGCCCAATAGGAAGCGAAATTAACCGCCTTTGACTCATTGGAAATTTGAGGTAACGGCGCAATTCCAAAGTTTATGTTCGGTGCCTTTTTCTTAATAATTTCAATTTGATTTGAGTAATTCATCATCATTCCGACCTCGTTGGCGGTAAAGGCATCGATGGAATGATGCATCTCTTTGTTCCAGCAGTAAAAAGCTTGGTTACGATCGGAAAACTTGGTAAAGAAATCCAACGCCGCCTCTCCCGGAGAAAAGCTGTTTCCATCGGCACTGGCCGACTGACTGTCCATCACCGATTCCCAATCTTCGTTCACAATCGGACTACCCATCTGCATCATTAAAACGGCCAGAATATCCGGAGCGCGACTAACATTTTTACCGTAGCCGATAGCCGCTCCCGATTTTTTTATATTCCCCATATCGTCGATCAGGGTTGTCTTCTGAACGTAAGCGTCAAAACTCAAAATTTTATTTTCAAACTCCTGCCAAGTCCAATTGTTAGGTGGAGGCGACATCCCCGCCAAACTAAAAAGATCTCGATTGTAAAAAACCGCCAAGTTATCCATATAAAGAGGAAAACCGTAAATTCTTTCCACCCCGTCGGCGTCTTTAAAAGTCAAATCCTTTTTCGCCACCGGGAAAAAAGCGTCCCCGTACTCTCTTAAATTCATAATTTTCGGCTTTTCTTTTTTTGTCAACTCGTCGTTTACCGAATCAAGAGAAATCATCTTGTCCTTGTGCGCCGGCACCCAAGTGTTATTGATCATAAAAATATCCGGTCCGGATCCGGCCGCCAAGCCCTGAGTCACTTGCTCCATATAGTCAAGACATTCCGACTTGTTGCAAGCAAATTTTTTATATTCGATTTCTTTCACATTTTTGTGAGTTTTCTTGAATTCGGTAATGAAACTATCGTAAACTTCCGACTCGTCCCATACTCCCCAAATAACAATTTTGTCCACCTCCGGGTCGGGAGCCTTCTGTTTAAAAGCAAAAATCAGTAAAGCCAGTATGGCTCCAACCACCGCAACCGCCCCCAGAGCAATTAAAACCAAATTTTTGTTCATTTTTTATTTTTACAATTTTATATTTTCAACAATCGTAATAGACAGTGGCAACAAAAAATCTTCTATTTTTCCTCCACGGAGACCACCGCCACTTTTTTAAGTCGGCCGTCAAAACCTTTTTTCATACGACGTGCAAACTTGACCAATCCGGTTTTCATGGCGTAGATGGTGTCGTCACCCCCCAAAGCCACGTTCTTGCCGGGCTGATATTTCAAACCTCTTTGTTTGATTATAACATTACCGACCTCAACTTTTTGATTACCGAAAATTTTTACGCCCAATCTTTTGGATATACTGTCACGACCCAAACGAGTCGATCCCCCAGCTTTCCTATGTGCCATAGTCTAATAATTTATTTGCTTAAACTTTAATCTCGATTATATTTGAGTTAATTTCAGAATTATTAAATTATAAAAAAAAGAAAAAAGCAACTTATGAGAAGAATTAACAACGCCACCAGAAAACCTTTTGACCGAATGAATAAAGTTAATAATCTGATATTGAGCGAACTTAACGGCATCCTGCTCAAAAAAGGCCTCCTCACTCAATCAAAGGAGGGAGGAGACAGAATAATAAGCCTGTCCCGAGTCGAGACCGGTCGCGACCTGAGGTCAGCCAAAGTTTTCTTTCTGGTTATTCCGGAAAAATATCGAGCCAGCGCTCAAACCGCCCTTAACAAAAAAGCGGGGGAGATCCAAAATATGTTGGCCGGAAAACTGCAAACCAAAAGCAAACCTCGAATCGAGTTTCTTTATGATACCGGCCAGAGTAACGCTTTCGCCGTGGAAGCCATACTGAACGAAATCGAAAAGTAATTTTTCAAAAAAACAAAAATCGTTTTAAAATGAATTGGATAATTTAAAAACAAAATGCTTCAGTTTTTCGATCCATTTAAGAAGGAACTTTCTCGAAGTTGGTCATTGCATTTGACCAACCTTCATTTGCGTCTCGTGGAAATAGTCGGTAAAAAAGATGCTTGGAAAATCAGTCGCATCGGAAAAATCGACTTGTCTCCCGGAACCGTTGAAAACGGAGTGGTTAAAAACAAGGAAGAATTTTTCCGAAAATTAAAAAAACTGGAGCTTGAAACTTTTCCCAACGCCCCCAAAAGTCGCCGGATTATAACGAATATTAATGAGGAATACGCCTTTTTTCGAACCGTTCAGATGCCAAAAATGAGCGAGACGGAGATCGAGGAAGCCATCAGATGGGAAGCGGAAAGCAATATCCCGCTGCCAATCGATAAAGTCCACTTGGCTTGGGAAGTCATCAAAGATCTCGGCGACAATAAAATTTCCGTACTTTTGGCGGCCACTCCTCAAAACATCATTGAGGAAAAAATTAATGTTTTCGGCGAATTCGGCTTAACTTGCCTGGTGGTCGAGCCGGAATCGGTCGCCCTCTGTCGGGCCCTGGCCGTTAAAGATCATGATCTTTTTCTGAATGAACCGATAATCATTCTGAATTTGAAGGAACATTACACCCACATCATGGTCTTTGACTCGGAAATCATTCATTTAAGCACGATTTCCGAAGTTTCCAGTGAAAATTTCGACACCTCCATCAGTCGCTCCTTTAATATAAAGCTCGAGGAAACGGAAAAATTCAGACAGAAAGTCGGTTGGCAACCGGAAGTGGAGCTGGGACAAAAGCTCATTGAGACAACCGGACTGGTCTTTTCTTCCCTCAAACGTGAAATCGGCAGCGCCGTTTCCTTTTACAAAGACAAGACGAGCAAGGATATCAAGAGAATTTTATTGACCGCCGAACGACCCAGCAAATGGACCAATTTCAATAATTTTTTAGCCAAAGAATCCGGACTGGAAGTGCGCTGGCAGTCTCCCTGGAGCAAAGAAATATGGCCCAATAAATACCCGCTTTCGGAACAAGATAACGAGGAATTCAATATCGCCATCGGCCTCTCGCTCAGAAAATTTGAAGATATTTTTTAAGCAATCACCTTATCTATGCCCATCAAAAAAGAAGAAATAAAAGTAAAATACAAAATATTTTCCCCCAATCTTTTGCCAAGATTAGCCAAAGAAGACCTTTGCTACGGGTCAATCCGCAGCAGCATTAAAAAGATCCTTCTGATTTCTCTTTTTCTCTTCTTGATCATTTGGGTTTTGGGCGTCGCTTTGCTTTTCAAGATGAAAAATGAAGAAAAAAGCTTGAAAGAGTCGCTTTCAACCGATAAGTACGGCGATAAATTGATAGAACTGGAAAAATCAAACAACTACTCCCGAGAATCAAGAGTTTTTGCCAATAAAATAGAAAAGTCTCTGGATAAGCAGTACAAATTCAGCAACTTTTTAGAAGAACTGATAAAATTGACTCCGCGAGGCTTGGTAATAAACGCTCTTGAGACTGCCGCCGATTCGCCGGGATCAATCAAGATAATCGGTCTGGCCAAAGAACGAGACGGGTTTCTAAAATTCAAAGAAAATTTAGAAAAATCGGAATTTTGCGAAAGAGTTGATTCGCCTCTCTCAAATTACGTTGAACCGGAAAATTTAAATTTTGAATTGAGTGTGAAATTAAAAGACTGGAAACCATCTTGGGGTGAAGGAGCGGTTGCTCCGGCCGGAAGCGGTTCCGCCAGTTCAGCCACCAAGGACAAGGCGGAAGAAGAATAAATTTTAAACCAGTATGAATGTTCTCGTTTTTTTTACGTGCTCCACTGGCGGGATTATTAGCTTATTTTCTTGTTCTGGTCATCGAAGCTTCGATATTAAAGGGGGTGGATCCAAGCCAACAAAAATCTTGGATTTTTATTTTCTTTCCCGCTTTGATCGAGGAAGCTCTTAAAATAGGTTTTATAAAAAAAATTACCGAACCAGCCGGAAATATCTTGCCCGTGATCATCCTTGTCTGTTTATCTTTCGGCCTCGCAGAAGCTTTTTTTTCAAGCGAAAAAACGATTTTTGAATTTGTTCGTTTACCCTTTGTTCATCTGGTTTTTACCGGCTTCGGATTTTTGACAATCGAGTTGGCTTCTCGAGCAAAAAAGAAAATCGGGACTCTATTTAATTTGATTATCTGGATTTTAGCAAGCAGTCTTCTTCATTGGGCGTTCAATTTGGCTATCCTCAATTTCAATCGGCCTTTTTGACGAAAACTTAAATAGATTCTTATATATCTTTAGGTTTCACTTTTATTTATAAACTTTTATAAGACTCCTATGGGTAGTGACTTCTTGGAGATTTTTTTGGGGGGAGAAGGCTTGGCTCGATTGGTGAAATTCTTTATTCTCAATCCGATTACTAAAATTTCCCCCGACGAGCTGAAAGACCGACTGCAAATAGATAAACGGAGGATAAAAAGCGATCTTTCTCTTTTGGTTAAAGCCGACATCATAAAAAGGAGAAAGTCTCTTAATAAATCCGTTTATTACCTCAATCAGGAGAATGAATTTTATCCCGAGATAAAAAGAATCGTCTCCAAATGTACCGTTTTCCCTCAGCTTAAATCACTGGAAAAATTAACCAGGAACGGCCATATAAAGCTGATTTTGGTTACGGGAGTCTTGGCCAACAACCTCAAAACCCGAGCCGACTTGTTGGTCGTCGGAGATGGCATCAACAAAGGCCAGCTGGAGGTTATTATTCGCGAGCTTGAAGCGGAGATAGGTCGTGATTTGCGCTTTATAACTTTCACCGCCGAGGAATACGAATATCGTCTCAATATGTTTGATAAATTCATCCGCGAGTTTTTTGAAGGTCCCCATAAAATAATTTTCAATCGTTTGGGAGATAAAGGATTTCCCATTTCTCAGAAGAGATCCGTTTTTGAAGCTACCAGAAAATAAATTTCACTTATTAAACCAGATGCACCAAATTACATCCAATGGCAAAAGCGGTCGTCTTTTTTTGTTGCATGGAAACGATAAAAAAAACAAAAGCGACTTCCGCAAAAAACTGATTCAAGATTTATTGATTCAAGAATCGTTTGAAGCTTATTCCTTCGAAATAAATCCTGAAAATAATTTCTCCCTGGTCACCGAAGCTCTCGCTCAAGTTGGGAATATTCCCCTTTTCGCGTCGAAGAGACTTTTCGTTTTGAAAATCCAATTGGAAGCCGAGAAACGCAAAGGTGGGAAAAATGACAATCC
>CAIUEV010000102.1 GCA_903898335.1 uncultured bacterium
ATAGAAGTTGCATGCTTAGGATTACAAAATTTATGTTAAGCTATTCCCTATCAAATCCGGATAGCCGACTCCGGAGATGAGATTTTCTTTTTTTAGTCCAAGCTTTTTTATAATTTCGTTGAACAGTGAATCAGTATTTTTTGTTTCCTCTCCGACATATTCAATCTCTATAAAAAAGCCCAAGTCTTTTATTTCGTCGAGCACTATTTCAAAAACATCACCGCGATAAACTTTCCTTTTTTTATTAACGATACAATCTAAATTGAAATCTAATTCCTTTAGGATTTTTAAAAAATTTTCAAAATTATCAATTTCAACTTCCGTTTCGTCCGTTTCCAAATCATTGATTACTTTATGGTAAGCAAAAGTGAAACGATTATTTATAGTGTCTTTTCTCAGGCGAAGATAATATTTTTTCGTACCGGCAAAATTTTTGTGGGGCGGAGAAAAATATAAATCTTCTTGAATGATTTCTTTTTCAAGAACAAAGCCGTTGTCTAAAACAACGTGCTTTATACTCTCAAAACTTTCGACTTTAAATTTCATTTCTTTTTCTACGCTCATTTTTTTGCTTTATTTAATTGCATTCAGTTATTAAATTTCAAGAATATTCTCTCCGATTTTTTTGTATTTTCCAATTTCCTAAAAACCAAATCAGACGCGGTGGCGGGTAAAATAAAACAATCAGATAAGGGGTTAATATTAACCCCTTAATACTAACCCCCTCCAAAAACGTGAAAATTTTAAAATCGGAATCAATTGATTTTTATGGAGTTTTGTAATCTCCTACCCTCCGACGCTTTGATATTTGCGAAGGGCGAAGAGCCAGAATTTACGGGATAGCCAAAAAAACAGACCGGCGACGGCAAAAGATTCCAGAAGAAAAATAAAATTAAAACCCTCGGAAAAAATTTTAGCCGGTACGGTTGAGATAAAAGCGATGGGAACGGCAAAGGTAAAAACAAAGCGAACTATTTTATTGAAAAAAATATCGGTCGGAAATTTGCTGACGGAAAGAATTGAATCTTGGATCATCGTCAAAGAGTGTCCTTTGATTAGCCAGAAACTCATTGTTTGAAGGAAGAGGGCAAAGCTGTAAGCGATAGCAACGGCATTTAGTATGAAGAGAAAATAAAAAACCGAATTAAATAAAATAAATTCGAGCGGTAAATTTAAGTTTGATATGGCATAAATTAACACTGCCAGACCCGAGAAAACACGGGAGACATCCTCCAGGTCTCCCCTCCAAGCGGAGACCAATAGCTGAGCATCTACCGGCTTGATTAACAAAGAATCCAAGCCCCCTCTTCGGATCAGGTCTTTTATGGCGCCCATCTGGCCGAAGAGCATCCAAACCGCACCCTCGACAATCATATAGGAGGCGAGCACCAAGAGCGATTCAAAATAGGACCAGCCGGCAATTTCTTTTACGAAAGAAAAGACAGTTCTGACAAAAATAACACTCAGAATCATTTGAAAAGAAACGGCAAAAATAAGCAATAAAAAATTCAGTCTGTAAGAAGCGCGACCGGTAAACCCCAGCTTTTTGATAACAAAAAAAACCTTAAAATAATGCCAAAATTTTCTAAATGCCGAAGCCTTCATATCTTTTAATGCCTTTTTTAAAAATAAATTTACTCAAAAAGAACAAAAATAAAATCCAAAAAACCGGGATTAAAAATAAAGCTAAATCTGGGTCAATTTTTCCATTGAGAATTGAGATTGGGACGAATACGGTATATTTGAAAGGGAGAAAATCGTTTATTCTTTGCAAAAAATCGGGTAGCAAATCAAGAGGGACAATGCTTCCCTCCAGAAGAGAGGATGTGGACCAAAAAGAAAAAATTATTCCCTGAATCATACCCAGCCAAAAAGTGGAGAGACCGATTATGTAGTTAAAGAAAAAATGAATAAAAAAACCCAGACCGACGGAAATGATAAAATAAATATATCGGGAGATTTCGTTAGGAGGATCAAGGTATTGACCAAAAAAGATAAAAATAACGCAAAAAGCGGAAGTAAAAATCAGAGTATTAAAAAAAGATTTTCCAAGAATGTAAAAAAGAATATATTTTGAATAATCAAGGGGCTGAACCAAAAAAATATTGAAACTGCCCATTCGTATTTCTTCTCCGATCATCCAGGTGATTTCATTGTTTTTGGCCGTTAGCAAAATAAAATGAGCGGCCAAGTAGTAGAAAAGCATTTCTTTCAGAGAATAATTTCCAATGGTTACCGACTCTCCGTAGGCGGAGCTCCAAAGATAAAAAAGAGAGAAGAAGATCAGGATTTCCGAAAAGAGAAAAGTCAGAGTGTCGATTCTGTAGATCATACCTTCGCGAATCGCATTTTTAAAAATCAGGAAATATTTTCTCATAATCCGCTTTTAAAAATGTTTCTAATAATACTTTCGATGCCCGGTTCGGCGATGTCGATGTCTTTAATAGGTAAATCAGAGGAGAGAAGATCGGCGGCCAGTTTTTTGATTTTTTTTCTGGGAACCTCGAAAACGACTTTGGCTTCATCGAATTGAATAATTCTGCCGAAATTTTCCAGTTTTTTTCTTTCAACCTCCTGATCCAAGTAGACGGTAATGGTTTTGTTGGGGGCGTATTTCTCTATTAGTTTACTGATCAGACCATCGTAAATAATTTTGCCTTTATCGATGATAATTATTCTTTTGCAAAGTTTCAGAATGTCTCCCATATAGTGAGAGGTCAGAATGATTGTAGTCTTCTTTTGCTCGTTATATTGTCTCAGAAAGTCTCGGATATTTTTTTGAGCGACTACGTCAAGTCCAATTGTTGGTTCGTCTAAAAATAGAACCTCGGGATTATGCAGTATCGAAGCGATTATTTCGCATTTCATCCTCTCTCCCAAAGACATTTGACGAACTTGTTTGTCGAGGAGATTTTTCGCTTCGAGCAATTCCGTCAACTCTTTGATTCTTGCATTAAAATCTTCGTTTGATATTTCATAAATAGCTTTGTTCAGGAGGAAGCTTTCCATAGCGGGTAAATCCCACCAAAGCTGGGATTTCTGTCCCATAACCATAGAAAATCTTTTTTGATATTCAATATTTTTCTCCCAGGGAGTGAAGCCCATGACGCTAACGAAACCGGAATCCGGATAGGTTATACCGGAAAGCATTTTCAGCGTAGTTGTTTTACCGGCGCCATTTGGTCCAAGAAAGCCGACAAATTCTCCCTTTCTGATTTTAAAAGCGATATCTCTAACGGCGAATTTTTTAGTTTTTTTGGCTGGGTGAAAAATATTTTTCAGCGTATTTCTCAGCCCTGCTTCCCTTTTGGAATGTTTGAAACTTTTTTTTAAATTTTTTACTTCAATGATTGGCTTGTTGTCGCGCATGGTTTTTTAGATGATTTTTTCTGCTGATAAAAATTATCGTCGATTTTTATGGATTCTCAAAGCTCGGATTACATTGAGCAACAGACTTTCTTGTTTTTTTGTTTTTCGTACTTTCAAGATATAAACAATATATAAAATGTAAGTTAATAAAAAAAATATTTGATGCAAAAAAGAAAAATATTGTTGATTCTGGGGCATACTTTTGACCAAGGTTTTTGCGGGCGAATTTTTGAGGCCTATGCGAAGGGTGTGGAGGCGGCCGGGCATGAAATTAGAAAAATAAAATTGGGAGATTTAAAGTTTGATCCGATTTTACATAAAGGATACAGAGAAATTCAGGAACTGGAGCCGGATTTGAAGAAGGCGTAAGCTGATATTCTTTGGGCTGAGCATTCGGTTTTTGTCTTTCCTACCTGGTGGTCGAGTTTCCCGGCTATTCTCAAGGGGTTTTTCGATCGAATAATCCTACCCGGTTTCGGTTTTAAATTTGAAGAGGGAAAATTTTTACAAAAAAAATTATTGATCGGAAAAACGGCTCGTTTGATTACGACGATGGACGGTCCGGCCTTGGTCTATCGATTTTGGTTCGGTGCTCCCGGACTGAAAATTGTCAAAACCGGAGTCCTCGATTTTTGCGGAATATCCCCGGTTAAAACTACAGTAATCGGCAGCTTGAAATTTCTGTCGGAAGAAAAGAAAAATAAAAAATTACAAAAAATAGAAAAACTTGGAGCGCTTGGCAATCAGTTGAAACTTAATCCAATGTCGCATAATATTAAAATACTTAGCGAAAGGATCTTTTCTTGAAAAATTCTAGCAAAACAATTTCGGCTAAGCTGACGGAGGCGATAAAGACCCATTCGACCAAGTTAAGAGGGGTCGTTGAAAGTAGTTTATTAAACGGACTGAAGTGAATCGATGCAAGAAGAAAAAAAAACGAGATTGAAACGCCGAGGACCAAATATCGATTGGAGAAAATGTCTTTTCGGAAAAGAGATTGTTTGAGCGAGCGAACGCTAAAGGCAAAAATCAGAGAGTCAAGACACATTAAAGCAAAAACCATTGTTCGAGCTTTTTCTATATCGTTAGTGAGCTTGTAGAGAAAATAAAAAGAAATAAAAGCGGTGAGGCCACTGACAAAAAAAATAGCAATCATCCAGAGTTTCATGGGTCGATTGAGAATGGGTTCTTCCGGATCTCTTGGCTTTTGGTTCATGATACCGGCTGTTTCTTTTTCAGTAGTCAGCGCGGTGTTGGGAAAGCCATCCTCCACCAAATTTATCCAGAGAATTTGAGCGGGTAACAAAGGTAGGGGCATCCCAAGGCTGATCGAGGCAATAAAAAGAAAAAGTTCGGAAAAGTCATCGGCTATAAGATAGATGAAAATTTTTCTGATATTTTCAAAGGCCAGTCTTCCCTGCTCTACCGCTTTGACAACTGTAGTGAAATTATCATCCAAAAGCACCAAATCGGCTACTTCTTTGGCCACATCGGTGCCGGAGCCGACTGCTACTCCAATGTCTGAAGCTTTTATCGCTGGAGCGTCATTGACGCCATCACCCAACATGGCGACGATCTCTCCGTTGGCCTGGAGCGCCTTAACGATTCTGATTTTATGGCGAGGAGAAACGCGAGCGTATAAATTAATTTTTTTGGCTTTTTTTCTTAATATTGAATCGCTCATTTTGTCTAATTCAAATCCCTCCAAAACATTTATTGACTTGACGGAAAGACCTATTTCTTCCGCCACGGTTTTGGCTGTCAATTTGTGATCGCCCGTTATAATCACAGTGCGGATTCCGGCTTTTTTAGTTGTTGCAATGGTCTCTTTCACATCCGGTCTTAGAGGATCTCTCAGGGCTATAAAACCGACCAGAGAAAGATCTTTAATTAAGTTTACGATTTTTTTTGTTTCCTTTTTTGCAACTTTTCTTTGAGCGCAGGCGACAATTCGCAGTCCTTTGCTCGACCAAAAATTCAGTTTTTTATTGAGCTTGTTTTTTTCTCGACTGTCCAAAACTTTATTTTTGCCATCAATATCAAGAAACTTTGATCTCTCCAGGAGACTCTCCGGAGAGCCGAGAACGAACAGCAGATTTGATTTGGAATCCTTTTTTACCATAATAGCTCCCATTTTTAATTCTGAGCTGAAAGGCAGGCGATCGATAATTGGATGCTCTTTTTCTAAATCACTTTTTTTGAAACCGGCCTGCATGCCGGCCAAAAGCAGAGCTTTTTCCGTAAAGCTACCTTTAACAACGAGTTCTTCCATCTCCGCTTCGGGATTCTCGACGAAGGCTTCATTGACCATCGTGGCAATTTTAAGAGCTGAAATATGCGATCCCATCAGTCGGGCAGAGCTGTTTTCGACCAGTCCGTCAAGTTTTTCATGGGTTAGCTCTTGCGTTCCCGTGAAAATATGGCTAACTCGCATCTCCCCTTTGGTCAAAGTGCCGGTTTTATCAGTGCAGATTACAGTGACACTACCAAGAGTTTCAGTTGAAGAAAGCCGACGAACCAAGCCTTTGTTTTTGAGAATTCTTCGCATACTCAAAACCAAAACGATGGTGATTCCTGGTAGCAGGCCTTCGGGGATGGCGGAAACGGTAAGGGCGAGAGAAGCTAAGAATATTTCGATAAAAGGACTGCCGTTGAAATATCCGACAGCTACAATCAGAGCGATAACGGAAAGCACCATCAATCCGATAATTTTGGAAAGATAGGCGATTTTTTTTTGCAGAGGCGTTTTTTGATTTGGAGTTTCTTTGAGCATGGAGACTATATTTCCCAATTCAGTGTTTTTTCCGGTTTTTAAAACTTCAAAAACTCCCCTACCCTCTTCGACGAGAGTGCCCATAAAGACAGCATCTGTTTTATTCTCAATAGAATCGATTTTTTCAGCTATGGAATTTTTTTGCACGGCGATTGACTCTCCAGTGAGACTGGCTTCGTTGATGGATAGATCGTGAGCTTCCAAAATTTTTCCGTCCGCCGGTACTTTGTCCCCCGCTCTCAAGAAAACCAAATCTCCCGGAACCAGCTCGGTGCTATCGATTTCCAATTCTCGGTCATCTCTTCTGACTCGAACTTTTATAGTCACCATTTGACGCAGTTTGCGAATGGCCGATTCCGCCTTCAGCTCCTGATAAAAATTCACCAAAGTGTTGATAAGGAGAACTATCACGACGAAAACGGCATCGGAAAAATGACCTAGAAAAATCGATATAACGACCGCAGTTAAAAGAATATAGATAAGAGAACTGTTAAACTGATTAAAAAAAAGTCTGACCTTTGAATAGGGTTTTTCTTGGGGCAGAGCGTTGGTTCCGAATTTTTTTTGACGGTTTAATACTTCTCTCGTTGTCAATCCGGTTATGTGCTCTTTATTTTTTCTTATTTTTTTGTTTGGCA
>CAIUEV010000103.1 GCA_903898335.1 uncultured bacterium
AAGATAAAAATCCCAAATTGGAAATTAGAACTTCCAGCTGCCAAGGTCTTTGTAATCGGGGTCCGGTTATGATAGTCAACGGAACCGTTTACGAAAACGTTAAGCCCCTGGCTGTTGATGATCTGCTACGGAGTTATTTTGAGAAATAAATTTAATTTTAGAGTCTATGGCAAAGGGTTCTGCGAAAGAATTAAGAAAGAGAATAAAATCGGTTGGCAATATTAAAAAAATCACTAAAGCGATGGAGATGGTAGCTGCCGCTAAAATGAAAAAAGTGATTGCCAAGGCGATTTCTTCTCGCTCCTATTCTGAGGCGGCGTGGAGTATTTTGGTTAATCTTTCCGATTCGGTGCGTCGAGGAAATCCGCTGTTAGCCACTCGACCGGTAAAAAGAATCGGGATCGTTCTTTTCTCGAGCAATAAAGGTCTTTGTGGCGGATTGAATAATCAGTTGGTTAAAAAAATTATAGAGCAGGTAAAAAGTCCTTACAGTCTTTCAATCAATCGAGTCAGAGGAACCAAGATTGAGCCGTCTGTTGATCCCAAAAAAATTGAAATTGAATTTATTACGGTTGGACGCAAAGGGACGGAAGCGATAATTCAGGCTAAGCAGAAAGTGGTGGCCAGTTTTCTTGATTGGAACGAGCAACTTGGTCTGGAAAATGTTTATCCTTTAACCGAATTTCTTTTTGAGAAATACGAAGAGGCTTACTACGATAAAATAGTTGTGGCCTATACCAATTTTGTTTCTATTGTCAAAAACGAACCGAAAATACGACAAATCTTACCTCTCTCTCGTCAAGATATGGAAAAGCAACTGGAAGAATTGGGGAAAGAGAGCCGAGAACCGGCTAAAAGGAAGGAAAGAATGGATGAAATCAAGGAAAGAGCGGAGGATACTTATTATCTTTTTGAATCATCCAAGGAAGATGTTCTCCGAAGAATTCTTCCCAGAATGATAGAAAGCCAGATTTATCAAGCTTTCTTGGAATCTCAGGCTTCGGAATTTTCCGCTCGGATGCTAACCATGAAAAACGCTTCCGACGTGGCGGAAGATATGATGGAAGATTTCAGTCTTTACTATAATTTAGCCAGACAGGCCGGCATCACCAAAGAGTTGGCTGAAATTTCTGCCGGTATCACCTCAATGGAATAGCTAAAATAAGGTTTTTTCTTGTCTAAAACAAAAAGAGAGAGTAACCTTATTTCACGTGTTTTTAACGTCGAGAATCGCGGGCTCGACACTTTTTAATTATTAATCCGCCGTTCTAATTAAAATGAAGATTCTAGAAAAACTGGAAGAGCGTTTGGAAGAAATGCAAAGTAACTCCAGTCAAACCAAAGGTAAAATAGTCGGTAAACATAAAAAGGCAAAACTTCAAGCTCAGAGCGGGACTCTTGACATGGAGCAGCTCATTAAGAGAATTGAAGTTCCCAAAATCGCAGTTGGCGATTTAATAAAAGGAAAAGTCATTGCTACCGATAGCAGCGCCATCTACGTCGATCTCGGCGTGCGCGGTACCGGTGTCATTATGGGTCGAGAGATGAAAGACGGTCTCGGCATCGTTGAGAATTTGCGTGAAGACGATGAAATCGAAGCGACTATTGTGGATGTCGAAAATGAAGACGGTTATGTTGAACTTTCTATCAGGGAGGCGGCTTATGAAAAAGCTTGGAAAGAGTTGAAGCGTAAAATGGACGATAAAGAAACTGTCAGCACTCGTATTCTGGAAGCTAATCGAGGCGGTTTAATGGTGGAAATCAATGGAATTTACGGATTTTTGCCCGTTTCTCAATTGGGTCACGAACATTATCCGCGCGTTGAAGATGGTGACAAAAACAAGATTTTGCAATTATTGCTCAAATTAGTCAATAAAGAATTAGCTGTCAAGGTGATTGATGTTGACGCCGAAGAAGAAAAATTGATTGTTTCCGAGAAGGCTACTTATGAGGAGAAAGAGAAGCAAGTTATCAGTCAATTTAAAGTTGGTGATGTGGTTTCGGGTGTTGTATCCGGCGTGGTCAATTTTGGAGCTTTCGTCAAATTTACACCTAAGGATGCCGATAGCGAGAAAGAATCTTTGGAAGGTTTGGTGCATATTTCCGAATTGGCTTGGCAATTGATCGAAGATCCGCATGAAATAATCAAAACCGGCGAGAAAGTTCAGTGTAAGATTATCGAAATTGATGGAACTCGCGTTTCTCTCTCCATCAGAGCCTTGAAATCCGATCCCTGGCAGAAGATTATGGAGAAATATTCAATAGGTCAGATTATCGAGGGAGAAGTGACTAAATTGAATCCTTTTGGTGCTTTTGTCCAATTAGACAACGATATTCACGGTTTAGCTCACGTTTCCGAGATTTTGAACAAGACCAAAGCCAAGAATTTAACGGATATTCTGGAGGTTGGTAAACGTTACAAGTTTAAGATTCTTTCCATTGAGCCGTCCAGTCATCGATTAGGCTTGACTTTGAGTACTCCGGAAGAGGCCGCTAAGCATGAAGAGGAAGAAACCAAAGCCGAAGATAAAGCGGAGGAAAAAGTTGAGGAGAAGAAAGCTGTTGTCAAAAAAACGGCTGAAAAACCGAAGAAAGACAAGGTAGTCAAGGAAAAGATCGAGAAGACGGAGAAGAAAAAAGCCGCCGATAAGCCAAAAAAGGCCGTTAAAAAAGTTCCGGCCAAAAAAGCCGTTAAGACGGTTAAGGCTCCGAAGGCTAAAGCTAAAACTGAGACCAAAAAAGTTAAAGATAAAAAATAAATGCCAACCCAAGATTTTTCCTTGAAAAATCGAAAGATTGCCGAATTGAATGCGGAGATGCTCCAAAATGGATTTTGTTGTCCTTTGGGCGATACGCGTATCAATTTGGTTCCGGGTGAGGGCGACGCCGATTCCAAGATTATTTTTATCGGTGAAGGCCCTGGGCAGAAGGAAGATGCAGCCGGCCGTCCTTTTATTGGGATGGCCGGTAAGCTTTTAAGCGAACTTTTGGAGGAAATCGGTATTAAACGAGAGGAGGTTTTTATCGCCAATGTGGTCAAATGTCGACCACCCGGAAATCGCGATCCGAAGCCGGAAGAAGTTAAGGCCTGCTGGCCTTGGCTGATGCGGCAAATTCAAATCATTGACCCCAAGCTGATTATTCCGCTCGGTCGCCACGCCATGGAGCGATTTTTACCCGACATGAAGATTTCGGCGGCTCGAGGCAAAGTGCTGCGTCGAAAATTACCGGAGGTCGGAGTTCGGGTTTTTATGCCTACTTACCATCCTGCGGCCGCACTTTACCATCGTGAATGGTTGAAATTTTTGAAGGAAGATTTTGCCAAAATTCCCAAAATCCTCAAAAAACTGGAGGAGGAGGGGAAGTAAAATTTGATTTTCGTTTATAATTGAGCTTAAATAACCGGTTATACAAGAAAGTCGGGACAATTTTGATTTGCTTTATATATTTTTAAAAAATATTTATGAAAAAAGATCTTGTTGTCAAAAATATAAATATAAATTTTTTCTCTAGAAAAGAAGAAGATTTTATTTCCCTGACCGACATAGCCAAGTATAAAAATGCAAAAGCGACGGGGTTGGTTATCTCTCACTGGTTAAGTGCAAAATATACAATCGAGTTTATAGGATTGTGGGAACGGCTGCATAATCCTAATTTTAATGTAACGGAATTCAGTAACATTAAAAATAGTGCCGGCTCTAACGGTTATGTGCTTTCAAGCAAGCAATGGATTGAAAAAACCGCTTCAATCGGGATAATTTCCAAGTCAGGTCGATATGGAGGGGGAACATATGCCCATAAAGATATTGCTTTTGAATTCGCATCTTGGATATCGGCTGAGTTCAAACTTTATCTCATAAAAGAATTCCAAAGGTTAAAAGAAGATGAAAATCGGAGAAAAGAACTGAGCTGGGACGCTAAAAGATTTTTAGTAAAAGCGAACTATAAAGTTCATACCGATGCGATTAAAGAGAATTTAATTCCAAAAAGTATATCAAAAAGACAAAAAAGTTTTATTTACGCTGACGAGGCGGATATTTTGAATGTTTCTCTTTTTGGTATGACAGCAAAAGAATGGAGAGATGTTAATCCGAAAATTAAAGGAAATATTCGAGATTATGCCGATATTGTTCAACTCGTATGCCTTGCCGGGCTTGAGAGTCTAAACGCAGAGTTTATTAGACAGGGACTTAGTCAGCCAGAAAGGATAACAAGACTCAATCGAATAGCGATTATTCAAATGAAATCACTAGCTGGAAAGTATATAAAAGAAATTAATTAATAATTATAATTTGAAAATTTGATTTTCGTTTATAATTGAGCTTAAATAGGAGAGTATTTTGGAGAGGTGCCTGAGTGGCTGAAAGGGGCACCCTGCTAAGGTGTTAGGCCCGAAAGGGTCTCGAGGGTTCGAATCCCTCCCTCTCCGCATTTTTGTAAAATCGTCCTTGTTTTTTGTTTAGCTCTTCTTAAGCTATAGTTTCGCTTTCGCATAGCAGTTGAAGGAATTTTTGCCTAATTTAATGGCAAAAATTCCTTCAAAGCCCTTAAAAATGAATAGATGAAATTAACAAAGCGCCTTTCTTGAAGAATATTACGGGCAATTAGATTGTTTATTATTTTAAAATGGCTCAAGGTAGAAACACCTTTTAAGCCTCTAGCTTAATAATGGAAGTGTCTTTTACTGCTAAATACACGCCCTAATTTTATGTTCTCCAGTACGAGCAATAACTTTTTCAAATTATTCGGAGTCATTTTCTCTGTATCGTAAGACATAGTAAATATTTTGATTGCTAAATTAGTTTAATATACATATAGTATGGGCAAAAGTCAAAATTTTAATTGAGGATTTAATAAAATAGACTATGCCAATTTTCAATGACTTAAATTTAGACTCTTGGAAAGAGTCAGAAATTTGGACTGATAGTCTTTGGATTATTCCTGAAAGAGACAAAATAGGAAAACATAACGGCTTTTATCACGGTAATTTTATTCCACAAATTCCACATCAATTCATTTTAAGATATACAAAGAAAAATGAAATAGTTTTTGATCCATTTCTGGGAAGTGGAACAACCGCCTACGAAGCGGAAAGTCTGAACAGAAATTTTATTGGCATTGATATTCAAAAAAAGCTTATTGACTATGTTGGAAAAAATATTGAGTCAAAAAACAATTTTTCCGATTTGGTCGTTGGCGATAGCACAAAAATTAAAACCTTTGAAAAAGTAGAAGAAATTTTAAGAAATCACAAAAAGAAAAATGTGCAATTAGCAATTATGCACCC
>CAIUEV010000104.1 GCA_903898335.1 uncultured bacterium
ATAAAAAATATTTTTTATAAAAAATGAAGTATTTCGACTGGAATCAAGAAAAAAACAATAAGCTAAAGCAGGAGAGGAGCATTTCTTTCGAAGATATACTGGATTGTATCAATAACGGACTTATTCTTGATATAGTTGAGAACAAAAATAAAAAGAGATACTCCAATCAAAGAATTTTTGTTATCAACATTAGAGAGTATGTTTATCTAGTTCCTTTCGTCGAA
Source organism: uncultured bacterium (assembly GCA_903898335.1). Lineage (GTDB taxonomy): Bacteria > Patescibacteriota > Minisyncoccia > CAIUEV01 > CAIUEV01 > CAIUEV01. The sequence goes on from CAIUEV010000104.1 coordinate 225, forward strand.
GATGACGAGAAAATCTTTTTAAAAACCATAATTCCCAGTCGCAAAGCCACTAAAAAATATTTAATTAGAACTAAATTAAAAAAATGAAATATTTTGAACTTGATAAAGATGAGAAAAAAATTTTAAAAGATGTCAATGGAGGCCAGTATAAGAGTGTGAAGGAGCTAAAAAAAATGAAGTTGCGATATCAGCAAGCAGCAAAGTCCAACCTCAACAAAACAAAAAATGTTAATATCCGCTTATCTGAAATGGATCTGCAAAAAATTCGTTCCAGAGCAATTGAAGACGGTATTCCTTACCAAACATTGATGTCTTCAATCCTACATAAATATCTAAACGATAAGCTTAAAACCAAAGCTTAGAAAAGATCAAAATCACTGTAAACAGAAAGTACTTCTATGCAAAAGAGGATTGCTCAAAAAATTACCAAAGCCATAGTCGAAACAGGGCATCCGCTTTTAGATTTCAGAAGTCAAGAGGCCAGAGAAAAAACCACTTGGATAAAAAAATTTCTAAAACCGTACATTCCTAAAAACGGCTTATCTTTGGATCTGGGTTGTGGCACAGGGAAACAATCATTTGCCATCGAAGAACTTGGCGCTCAGGTAGTCGGCATCGACTGTTCCGAAGAAGCAATCGCATTTGCTAACAATATCAAAGAAGAATTAAGTAGTAAGTGCTCTTTTGTTGTAGGCGATTACACGAGCACCCCCTTTTCGGAAGAGACTTTCGGAGTAGCTGTTTTTCCAAACAATATAATAGAATGTTCCTACGATGAAGCTGAAAAGTTGAGTAAAGAAGTCAGAAGAATTTTAAAAAACTTCGGCTTTTTTGTTCTCACCATGGAAGATGGCGTTAAAAAAATAGCCAACGAAAAAAATCCGGAAATTAATTTTAAAAATGGAGCCTATACCGGTAAATTAAGAATGCCGGACGGGAAAAGTTATAATTATCCAACCTACTTTTGGACAATTCCCTTTGTAAAATACATATTCAAAAAACAATTTAAATTTATAGAGGAGAAAGATATTGACGGTAAGTGCACGATTTTAATTTTCCAAAAAATTTTATCGAAAAAATGATCTGTTTCTCTCTAGAAATACCCCTCGCATCCTTCCGGACCTTTTTCCAAAAGTTTTGAATCGTTCACAAAAAGTTCGTAAATTCCGTTTTGTAAATTATAAATTTCTCGCCCTTCTTTAGCTAAGATAGAGCCGACATAGGCGCTGCGACTGCCGCTACGACAAACCAAAACCACTTTTTTGTTCCAGTCAATCTCTTCCGGCTGGCTAACCGCTCGACTCAAGGGAAGTAATTTTGATCCCTTCACCTTCACTGCATCAAATTCATCAATTTCTCTCACGTCTATAATTTCAATACCGTCTTTCTCCCGTTCGATCATTTTTTCCAGCTCCTCACCGGAAATGTTTTTTATGTCCATATTTTTTCGTTAATAATTTTAGATTTTACGGCTATCATACGCCCAATGCAAGAGAGCCTGCCGTTGCTTGGGCCGGCAATCAAAATCATGCGGAAAACAATTTTTCTTTACTTGACCCAGATGGCGAGCGAAAGCCTTCCATCTTCTGATTTGTCTCGCATCATCTTCGTGACGTCTGCCCAAATAATACCTGCAATACCATTGAAACCAACCGCGTGGATCGTCAGGATGAATCCATCCCTTGGCTTGCCACACCGAAAGAGGCTGACTGGCATTGATGCCGAAAAAATTCAATTTCGGATCGTGTTTTTCCGCACAAAGTTTCGCCTTCTTGAACCACTCAACCGGAAATTCCGCCTCACAATCAGTCATGTATTTCCCGCCAAAAACTCCCAATTCTAACATTTCTTTCGGCGTCAGCTCGGGATGAAAATCGGGATGAAAATCACGGCCAACCGGCGCAGAGAGTTTGTATTCGTATCCGGACTGCATTTTGTCATTCACAATAATTTTTTGCATTTGCCCAAAGTTTATTTCCCAAATTTATTTTTATACCTAATAAAGTATAGACCAATAAAAAAATTATGAAGGAGGTTGACATGAAAAATTCAGCGCCTCATTCCAGAAAATTATTGGAGTACCTTCAAAACGGAGATTTTCAAATCGAGTTTTCTTGGATCAACAAAAGCACATTGGCCGTTATCGATCCGCTGAGAGAGAAAATCCTGATCAACTTGGCTCTCCATTTGGTAGAAACAGATGTTCACGAATATCTTCATCTGCAATATCCGAAAATGGACGAAAAAACCATTTGCCAAAGAACGGAAAAAATGCTTGCCAGAACGAGCAGAAAAGATATTCAATTACTGGGGGAAAGATTAATCGAGCTTATTTTGACTCAAGAGGAAAATCTCAACTGAACGGAGGAATGCAACATGGCAGAGAGAAAAATATATTGGTTCGTCGAACCGCTGGACACCTGGACCAATTCTGTTATTTACTCGGAAATAAGCAACAGCTTGGGCTCCGAGCAAGTGCAGTATGAACTCCTGGTCGATAAAGGCAGCTTTTTTGATGAGGTGAATGTTTGGGAAGTGCCCCATTCAATCATTACCAAGCTCTACCGAAACAAAAGAGAACTTAATCTGAACTTTCGTGTTTACAACAGAGCTAACAATCGTGGTATAGCCAAACTATGGAGGTTCGAAGATCCGGCCTACCGCAAAACAAGGAAAAAGAGCTTCTGAAGAAATCAACAAAAAAATCCATTCAAACAAGAATGGATTTTTATTTATAGTCTAGATTTCAAGAAAAGGTTTTTTCTCTTCCGATTTTTTTCCCTTGGGCAGCTTTGGAATAATCTTTTTCTTTATTGTCTCATCTTTGAAATTTTTCAGTCTTTCCCAAG
>CAIUEV010000105.1 GCA_903898335.1 uncultured bacterium
CTAAAGAGCAAATCTTAAATTCTCTGAAAAGAGAAATCGAAAAATTCGAGAAGAAAGTCGAGGTTCAAAAAATCGGCAAAGTGATTGAAGTGGGAGACGGCGTGGCCTTGATTTCAGGTTTAGACGAAGCTATGGCTTCGGAGATGGTTGAAATTGGTGAAGAAAACGTGCAGGGAGTGGTTTTGAATCTTAAAGAAGACAATGTCGGAGCCGTTATTCTGGGAGATGCCAAGAAAATTCACGAAGGCGATATTGTTAAATCCACCGGAAAGATTCTTTCAATTCCGGTCGGCGAGGAGGTCGTCGGTAGAATCGTTGATCCATTGGGTCAGCCTTTGGACGGTGAAAAGAATTTCCGAGCGGAAAAATTTTATCCGATTGAAAAGATTGCTCACGGGGTTATTGCTCGTAAAGCTGTTACCACTCCTCTTCAGACGGGTATAAAGGCGATTGACTTGATTGTCCCCATCGGTCGCGGTCAAAGAGAATTGATAATCGGAGACAGGCAGACCGGAAAAACGGCTATTGCTATTGATACGATTATCAATCAGAAAGATAAAGATGTAATTTGCATTTATGTGGCCATCGGACAGAAAAAATCAAAAGTGGCTAAAATTGTAAGTAAGCTTAAAGAAAAGGGCGCAATGGAGAACACCATCGTTGTTTTGGCCGGCTCTTCGGATCCCGCTTCCTTGTCCTTTTTGGCTCCTTATGCCGGTTGCGCCATTGGTGAATTTTTCATGGATCAGGGAAAGGATGTTTTGATTGTCTATGACGATCTTTCCAAACATGCTTGGGCTTACCGACAAATCTCATTGCTGTTGAGAAGACCGCCGGGACGTGAAGCCTATCCGGGAGATATTTTTTATTTGCATTCCCGACTTTTGGAAAGAGCGGCACGATTGAGCGATGAACATGGCGGAGGATCGATTACCGCTTTGCCGATTGTGGAAACTCAATCCGGAGACGTCACGGCCTATATTCCAACCAACGTTATTTCCATTACCGACGGCCAAATTTATTTGGAGAACGAACTTTTTAATCAAGGAATAAAACCGGCTTTAAACGTTGGACTTTCCGTTTCTCGAGTCGGGTCGGCCGCTCAGACCAAAGCTATCAAAAAAGTGGCCGGCAGAATGAGGCTTGACTTAGCTCAATTTAGAGAATTGGCCGCTTTTGTTCAATTCGCTTCCGATTTAGACGAATCCACTCGACTACAAATTGAGAGAGGTAAAAGATTGATTGAAATTTCCAAGCAAAATCAGTACGAACCGATGTCGGTCAGCCACCAAGTGGCTATTGTTTCCGCGGTTAACGAAGGTCTGCTTGACCGAGTGCCGGTGGAAAAAATTAAAGAAGCGGAAAAATCATTGCACGAATATTTGGATAATACCGCCGAAAAATTACTCAAAAAGATTGATGAAGCCGGTGTTCTGGAGGATGATATTGCGGAAGAATTGAAGAAAAAAATGGCTTCCCATCTGGAAAAGTTTGAAGTTGAGGAGAAGAAAGAAAAATAGAATCCAATTTCTGCCGTAAATAATTAAATAGAGCGTTCCGTGTGGAGCGCTCTATTTTTTTTGAAATTTTTTTATGCTTCTAC
>CAIUEV010000106.1 GCA_903898335.1 uncultured bacterium
CGACAGAAAAGACGCTGTAACGGTCAGAAAAAGACCGGCGACTCCTTTCAACTTTCTTTCGTTCTTTAAGTGATTCCTAAAATTCATTTTTGTTTTTTTAATCTACCCTGATTTTAAGTTTTTTATTTGAATAAAACAAAAATTATTTTTTCTTAATCTGAATCTTGAAACTGACTTTTTTACCTACATATCTGATTCCAACGACCAAAGCGAAAATCGCAATAAAAATCAGCAATAAAATCTTCCATGGAATCACCCAGAAGACGACCGATCGGTTCTCTTTTTTATTGCCATACCCATCGTCCAAAGTCAATTCGGCTCTGTATTTTCCTATCATTAAAGATTTTCCGTAGGAGACCTGTTTCTGTCTTATCGACTCCGGCAGAACAAAGAATGAATCCACTTCAGCCTCTCCCACTTTTTCATTCAAAATATTGAAAAAATCTATTCGGCCCGAAGGTTTCAAATGGATGTTGCCCCTGTTTTCAAAATCAATTTTCAAACTTATCGGCCCTCTTTCATAAAAATTCTTATCACTGGAAAAATTTTTCAAAGAGCCGTCTTCTCTAACTTCCCCTTTGACTTTAATATAAAACAAAGCGGCTAGCCTTGAAATTATTTTTATATTGCTGGTAACCTCTTTTTTTTGTACCGATTCTTCGGGATTTTTTTTGGAAATTATCACGGCTCCGTACAAACCTCCCGGTCTGGAATTTTTGGGAATTTCTATTGTAATCGGCAACTTTATCTGCTCTCCGTGCTTCAAACTGAATTCCATGGTTTCCGGTTTCAGATAATCTCTCAAAGAAAACATGCTTTTCTCTTTGTCGAGAAAATCAAAAGAAACATCGCTTTCGTTTTTACTGCCCTGAAAATCTTCAACTGTCACCGAGAAGTTTGTTTCCTCGCCCGTCCTGTTGGTTAAAGTTATTTGGCTCTCGGCTCTCTGTCCGGGATCAAGTTCCAATTCGGTTTTTCCGCCGCCAAGGACAAAATCCCCTTTGTTCTCCGTTTCCGGAATAACTTGAGTCTCAAAAGCCAAAACTTCTCTGACGAGAAATATTTGACAAATTGTAAGCAAACTTAGAATGACTTTTTTCATATTTGTTATTTTAAACGAAAAAAATAGACCTCTCTAATTATTTCCGGCCGTAACCGTTAGCGTACTGGAATAAGTTCCTTCTTCCAAATAGTTATTGGCTCCCAGCTCGACTTTAAGCTTGATAGCGGTTTCTTCTCCTCCAATTCCGGTTGCGGAATCACTGTAAGCCAAGGATTCGGTAGTCGGTCCGTTCGGTACGTCAAGCCAGCAATGACCGGCCGTGACGCTTCCTCCCGATTGATTACAGGAAGATCCGTCATTTTTAAACTTCTGGACAAAGTCAGCTCCGTAAGAAGGAGCAAAGCCGAATTCCTTATTTCCCGAACCGACAGATCCCCAATTATAATCGGGAACTCCGCTAACCGACTCTGTGTAGTCATTGATTTCTCTGCCATCCCCTCCGCCTCCCGTACTCATAAGATTGTTTTTTTTCAAGTTCAAAAAATAACCGGCGGAATTACTGGTAGTCACCGACCAAACGACATCTCCTGAAGTTAAGCTACCCCCGGATATTCCATAAATGGTACCCAGATCAACATCCGAAGGAGAAGACATTGTTATTTCCGAAGTCAAATTCATAGACACTAAAACGCTGTCATCCACAGCGCCGGTCATTCCCGGCTCCAAAGATGGAAACAAGACAAAAATTGTGCAGAGAAAAGAGAGAACGGTAAATAAAAAAACCACGCCGATCGTAATCGCCTTGGCTCGATGATATCCCCTTTTCCCTTTTTTTCTATTATTTCTCTTGCCCTTCATCTATTTTTTTCTTTTTAAGAACCCACGATAAAAATTGCCAAGACACTAAAAACATGGCTTTAATGTCTGATTATTAAAAGATTACCATGTTTAATCATACCTCAAAAAAATTTTGGTCGTCAACATTTTCCGTTTCAATTTTTTTTCTATTGATAGTTGTATTTTCATTCCCTTTTTGGGAGCCGTCGGTAACTTCCGCCAACGAAGTTCAAACCAAAATCTCTCTCCAAATAGCTCATGAAATATCTTCCGAGGAAAACGAAAAACTGGCCACCTCTTTAGAGGATATCTACTCCACGAAGATCAACCGGAATGTCTCACTCGTCTTAACGGATTATTAAGGCCAAAGAATCAGAAAAATCAGTCCGGCCGCCACCAACAACAGAAGAACGATAACCGCCGTCAATATTTTGCTGGTGGCGTCGTTGCCTTCCTCCGGTCGTTCCTCTCTTTCAAAGGGAAAGTAGTTGTAAGATTCATTGAGAAAATTATCTTTTTCAATCGGAGCGATTTTTGAATTGTCAATATCCGAATTATCCACCTTCGAAACAATATTTCTCCTGTCCAGATCTATCGATTTACCACTTACGCCCCCCTTGGTCTCTTTAGAGATTCTCTTTACCGGTATCGAAAACATATCGTCCGAGCTTATTTCGTAGTCAGATTCAGCCTCTTCAACCTTGCCTTTCTTCTTCCCTTCCTGAACCTCATTCGCCGTGTTTATAAGCCTACCTAAGTCCATAATCAGCTTTTCCGACAAATCCTCCGTTTCCTTTCTTTCTTTCTCCAAAACATTCGCCGGTATGGAACTGACGGGCTCTCTATAAGCGGCAAAACCTCTTTTCAGCTTTCTTTGTTTCTCTCTGATCTCCGTCAGCACCTCCTCCAACTCCTTCTGAACCTCGTCAAAAATAGTGTCTTGGTCCGTCCTTAATTTAACTTTTTTTATCACCGGCGATTTTTTAGTTGAAACCTCTGTTTTTACCGTAGCAGCTTTTTCCTGATAAAGCTTTCTCAAGTGATTATTTCGCAAAGCACGGCTTTCTTTCTTCTCTGTCTCAAAAATTTTCAGATTGCCCACGGTTGAGTACCAATTTTTGTTATGCTTTCGCGCCTTTAGCTTTCCCTGTCTCGCCATAAGAGAAAGATACCCTTTTTTATATTTGGTCATCTCAGCCAATTCTGAAATTAAAAGCCACTCTTCTCTTTTGGCTATCTCTCCTTTTGACTTGGAATTGACCATCTTTTTTTGTTTTAATGTTTAATTTTATTGAAAATAACCGAATCGAATATTTTACATTCTAAAGATACTTATCGGTTTACTATTTGTCAAATTTTTTTATTTTTTAGTTTCCAGAAAAATAACTTCGGCCTTCCCGTCGGTAAAGAAAAGATCTCCGCTTTGATTTGTCCCGAGGCTGGGTTTGACTGCCTGAATAGTTTCCATTTTTTCAACCGACTTCGAACTCTGAAGATCTTCTCTGATTATTTGTCTTTCATTGTCAATCGCCGGATCAATTTTATGCACCGGCAGAAAAACGCTTGAACCCATGTTGATAGTCGTGTCAAAATGAGCCGTTGCAAACCAAATGCGACCGTCTTCCCGGCCTTTTTCAGCGATAAACCTGCCGGTATCCCAAAAATGGATGTGATGTCTTTCTCTAATGGAATTCGCCTCTGTCGGCTTTTCAAAAGATATTTTATTGGGAACGGCTCTCCAAATCGAAGGCACTCCGGGAGCTTCGGGATAGGGGGAATTCGTTAGCATTGAATAAACGTTTTTCTTCAGGCTCTTTCCGTTAAGAGGATCGCAGGCAAACCAACCGATCTTTTTGAAGGCCTTGAATAAATCGTCCTGACTCCCGATAACAATAATATGGATCGGCTCCATCGAATCACCCGATATTTTTTCGCTCATTTTCGGCAAACCCATAAAAGGATCTTTCGTGAACTCCTCTTCGGAAACGGAAATACTGCCCGAATCAACACTCGGTCGAGGTTTTATCTTTTCATTTGATTTTTGATTGTAAAAAAAATAAACCGTAATCAGCCAAACCGACAGCAACACCGCGGAAGCGATTTTAAGCTTTCGGCTGGCAAATCTTAGTTTGCTTTTAGGTTTCGGATCGCTTTTTCTTCTTATTTCAAAAAATGTTATAACTAAATTAACCCAAGCGATACCTGAAACTAAGCCCGCAAAAACATCGGAGGCCCAATGAACCCCAAGATAAACCCTGGAAGCTCCAATCAACATTATTGATATCGTTAGAATGAATAAAATCGGCAACTTTACTCGCCTTCTTTTAACTCCCCTAAAGATAAAATAACAAATCATGCCGTAGAAAGAAACGGCCGTAAAAGCATGGCTGCTAGGAAAGCTGAAGCCGGTCTCCTTTAATAAAGCCAGGTCTATCGGCGGTCTCGGCCTTTCAATGGAATTCTTGAGAAAATAAACCAGCACTTCTCCAAACAGAAGAGATACTCCCAAGCTTATCGTGTAATACCATCTTTTAATCATAAAAAGAATCAGCGCGACCGAAATCGACCCAACAATCACCACCTCTTTCTTACCGAAAGTGGTCACCAAAATCATCAATTCATCCAGAGTCGGATTTCTAAATTCTTTTATCACATTAAGGATTCGGAGATCGGTCATCACCCAAACGTCTTGAGCAAAAAAACCGTTAAGGGCAACCAGAAAAAGATATATAAAAATGAAAAAAACCAATATGCCTATAGTCAAACCAAGCCCCATTTTTTCATCTGGAGTTAATCGTTTTTTAATAAAAGAAAAAGTTTTAGGAAACCGATTTTTCACTTTAATAAGCTCTTTGTCTTGTTTTATGCCCTCGCCGGCCGATTTGAATATCGATTTAATAACTCTAAAAACCATGTGCTTTTTTGATGTAAATTATTTTCCTTTCTATCTTCAAAGATTTTTTTTCTTTGGTAAAGAATAATAAAAAAAATCAGTTCTGCTCCTCATGCAATTGTCTGGTTTTGCTGAAATAAGCCTCCAACACCCGATAAACAACCGGGATGGCGGTATCATACCCTTCCCCTCCCTTTTCGACCATCGCCGTCACCACTATTTCCGGATTTTCCACCGGAGCAAATCCGACAAACCAGGCATGATATTTTTCCTCTTCTCCCGTTTGAGCCGTTCCCGTTTTACCGCCGATGGTCACTCCGTATTTTTTTTCCAAGTCTTGAAGCGATCTGGCTGAACCGCTTGATGATGTAACAGTTTCCTTCATAGCGTACTTGACCTCGTTTAGATTCTTTTCAGCAGCTAAATTTTCCCTAATAATCTCCGGAGATTCTTCTTTGAAGACACCGGTGTCCTCTCCCGTTGAGTTTTTCCCCTGTTCAACATAATCCAAAAGCTTTGGTCTAAACAATTTTCCACCGTTCACGATGGCCGATATGTAACTGCTAATCTGAATAGGCGTCGTCAGAAGATCTCCTTGGCCGATAGAAACATGATAAGTGTCCCCGATATACCAAGGTTCTTTTTTGGTTGTTTTTTTCCAGTCAGGATCCGGCACCAATCCGGATCTTTCCTGTGGGATGTCGATACCCAGTTTTTCTCCCATACCAAACAATGTCGCATAATTTTTTATTAAGTCCTGCCCCAGACCTTTTTTATCTCCATAACCGCCCCCGATAATATAAAAATAGGGGTTGACCGATTCGGCAATCGCTTTTTTCAGATCCGAGGGACCGTGAAATTTCCAATCTCTGAAGTGCCAAGATCCGACCTGAATTGATTCCGGACAATTTATCACCTCATTCTCGGTTATAATCCCCTTCTCAAGTGCCGCCAAAGCGACCAACGGCTTAAAGGTTGATCCGGGAGGATAAATACCTCCAATGGCTCGGTTAAAAAGAGGCTTGTCCGTTCTTTCGGTAATTTCTTTAAATTTTTCCGAGCTTATTTTATTGATAAATTCATTATTATCAAAGGAAGGATAGTTGGCCAGAACCAAAACGCTTCCATCTCTGGGGTCCAAAGCGACTACCGAACCTCCGTCCGCCTCCTTTTTTTGTTTCTGATCGTTAAGACCGTCAAAAGCCGCATTCTGTAGGTCCATATCCAAAGAAAGAACCAAACTTTTTCCAATTCGAGGATTTTCCGTCCTCAAAAAGCGAGTGGTTTCTCCTTTGGAATTGACTTCTAGTTGCCGCCCGCCCTTCTCCCCTTTAAGAAAGTTTTCATATGTCTGTTCGATCCCTTCCTTGCCTATCATATCAGTGAGCCCATGTTCCCTACTCTCCTTCAGCTCGGCTTCATTAATCTTGCCGATATATCCCATTATATGAGCAACTTTTTCTCTTTCGGGATAGAATCTTTTCGCTTTTTTATCCAAAATAAACCCGGGCCAGTTAACCGTTTTTATTTCCGCTTTCAAAGCTTCTTCTCGACTTAAATTCTCCTTTATAACCACCGGTACGAATGATTCTTTTTTCTCCGCCAAAAATTTAGATCTGACCTCATCCGCGTTAATATGCAAAAAATCGGCTACCTGACGGAACTCTTTTTCTCGACTTTCCTCATTTTCATCAATAAGGGCGGGAATTAAAGAAAAATCAAACTGGGGAATATTGGTCGCTAAAATTTTATGATTTCTATCGTAAATCACTCCTCTGGGAGCGGAAATCGGCACCCTTCTGATCCGATTATTTTCTGACTGTTGAGTGTAATAACCGTACTTAAAAACCTGCAAATAAGTAAGCCTGGCCAAAAGACCAAACATCACAAAAATCAGAGCAAAAACCAGCCAGCCCAAGTTCTGTTTCTCGGAAATTTCCTCCTCCCCTTCCCCTCTCCAACCGGTCTCAAAATAACCGCTAAGTTCAATTTCCCCGGAGATTTTTTTCTTTTTTCCTCTCTTTGAAAAAATCAAGAAAAATAATTAAAATTTATTAATCGAAATTTGAATTTTACCTTATTTTTTTCGCTTCTGCTCTTTTGTAATAGTGATTCCAGACGATCCAAACAAAAACAAAAGACATTCCCGACCTCAACCAAAAAACAGACTCTATTCCATAACCTAAAACGAATTCATTGATAATAATTTGCAAGAAAAAAAAGATCGTTAAGTTTAAGAGCATCAGTATAAATCCCTCTTTGGCTCTAAAAACCCACTCGCTCCTGACAAGAAAACTTTTTCTCATGAAGTAACCGAGAATAAAATAAGGCAAGACCATCCAAAGACTGTCGATTTTAAAATTGAAAATGCTCAATCCAATGATTATGGGCAGCCAAAATAAAGCACCACCCTCTTTTGGATCTCTGGCGCCGGAATGGAAATCCAAAAACCAAAAATAGATAAAAACCAGAACAAAATCGCCCGCCCAATAAGGCAATATCGATCCTTCAAGCAGAACCAGAACGGCTAAGAACAAGCTTTTTTGTACAATCGATCTCAACATATAAACGGGCTAATCAAATAATCTAATTATGGATTTCATAAATAACATCTTTTCTTTCGACTATCAACTTCCACTTTTTCTTTTCCGCTTCTCTCTTTAAGGTTTTGTCCGGATTGAAAGCGATCGGATTTTTAACTATTTTAAGAAAACCGATGTCCGATTCCGTGTCTCCGATACCGTATGAATTTCGCAAATCGTAGCCCGTTTCTTCCAAAAACCTTTTCAAAGCTTTCTCCTTGTCAACCACCGGAGCGTACTCTTCCTTCCCGGTATAGATTCCGTCTTTTATTTCGAAGACTGTTCCAAAAGCGTAATCAAATTTTAAATACTTGTTGAATTCTCTCACTATTTCGTCGGGTGACCCGGAAATCGCTACCGTAAGATGGGTTTTTCTCAGTTTTGTAAAAAGTTTGGAAGTGTAAATAAAAAGGCGACCGTGATGAAATTTGGCTACCTTTTTCGCCACCTCGGAAACCTGATCCGGTGAACACCCCTTTATATTTTTCTTATACAACTTTACCAGAATTTGCCTGTAAATTTCGTAGCTGGATTTGTTCTCCAACCACCTTCGATAGTATTTAACCAGTTTGTCTCGTTCTTCTCTCGGGAATATTCCCTGCCAAGAAAGGCCTTCCAGCAGCTCAAATTGGAGATTTTTTCTAAAAATCGTACCGTCAATGTCAAAAATAGCGATCGGTTTTTTCTTCATTTTCACCTTTTTAATTTTTAAAGCTAGGACTTTTTATTATACTTTCTCTAATCAATTGGGTAAATAATCTTACCGCTCAGCCTCGGTTTTTCTTCCAATAATTTAAAGCGAAAATAAAAATTCCAACCACGATCATCGAATCAGCCAAATTAAACATCGGCCAAAAGCTTAAAGGCTGCCAGTAGTCTCTCACACACCCAAAAGAAAATCGATCCCATAAATTTAAAATCCCCCCCGCCCAAATAAGCCCCCAGCTCAATCTTCCCCACCCATCAGCCGCTTTGATCATCAGCACAAAAAAGATCAATACCAGCACAAGATTAATCGGGATAATCAGCCCGGATCCGTCCATTAGACCAAAAAAAACGCCTTCGTTACAATTTTCCATAACTCAAGTTTATTTCCTTAAAATGAAAAGTTCCCTTTAGATATCATAATCGATTTAAAAAGGTTTTTTAATTATATGGAAATAATTTTTGATCAAATTTACTTCCAATTAGCTACGGTTCTCTTCGCAATAACGTTTTTTCTCGTAGCTCGAAAAAAGATTATTTTCTGTACGGCCATAATTCCTCTCCTACTCCCTCTCTACCTCGTTAAAATTTATTTCTATCCTCTGATCTGGTTAAAAAGTCTGGAAACGGCTCTGGAATCGGGTTTTCAAAATGGCATTCGACTCGCTATCAATTCCCTATTCGCGCTCCCGGAGCGGAATAACTCTGTTATTAGGACTGATTTTGACCAAATTAAGCAAGTTTGCCTACCCACCAATCTGCTCGAAATAACTATGCTAATTTTGGTTTTTTGGGGGGTTAAAATCATTCTAAAACAACTCAAAAAAATTTATCTTGAAAAATCTAAAAATCCTTTATTGATGATACTTTTAGGATTTTTTTCAGCTTCTTTTCTTAGTCTCTTTTGGGCGGTTAATCGAGCGACTACTTTAGGGGTGACCAAGGGTTGGATTCTCCTCCCGATTTTAATTTTTTTACTCGTTTTAAGACTCATAAGAGCTCCGAAATTCCAAAAAATATTCATCTTCAGTTTAATTTTTATTGGGGTATTTTATATTGCCTCTTCTTTGCTGTTTTTGTTTACCGGGGTCCTTACCTATGACAATCGGCTTGCCGGTATTTTCCTCTCGCCCAACCATTTGGCCATGGTTTTAGTGCCCTCCATTCTAATATTTTCCCTTAAGGCGATTCTCCATCGAGAAAAAATTTCTTATTTTTTTATTTTTCTTACCTCCGTTTCCCTTCTCACCCTTTACTACACCTACTCCTACACGTCCTGGTTAGCCTTGGGAGTCGGATTAGCCATCCTCTTGGGATATCTCGTCACAAAATCGGATTCAAAGACGCGAGAGCGCATTGTCCGAGTTTCGATTCCCGCCGCCATGTTTTTAGCTGCTTTCGTTCTTATTTCTCAGATGAACAACTCAAAACTGACTTCCATCCTCAACGGGGATTACTATTCTTCACTCAATTCCCGCCTCATGATTTGGAAAAGCGCTGTGCTTATTGGCAAAGATCGCTGGCTTTTCGGAATCGGCGGGGGAAATTTTCAGTCGGCCTATTTGGATTATCAGAAATATTTCAATGAACCGTACGAAGAATGGGCGGTTCCCGAACCGCATAATATTTTTTTAGCCTTTCATCTGAGTCTGGGAGTTCTCGGTTTGATATCTTTTTTCGGTATCCTGTTTTATTGCGCCCATCTGGCATTTCTTTTTTTAAGGGAGAAGGCCAATCCCTTAAAATCCTCGGAAAAAGATGATCGGTCTGTTTTACAACTCTGGGCAATCCTGTACTTGATCACTTTTTTAATTACGGGACTGGCGGACACTCCCTACTGGAAAAACGATCTTTCCGTTATTTTTTGGCTCTCGACGGCCGTAATTATCGGTCTCAAAAGGAGTTAATTTTATATTACATTGGAAAAACCTGGGGATAACTTGGTTTGAGTAAAATTTATATTACCTTATTTGGATCTTCCTCCTCCCCTAGCGGATTATTTCCGATTTTTGATAGAAAAATATAAAATACTTATACTCTTTCCGACCTCCCATATTTTAATTTACGGTTTATGCCAAAAAGATCCAAGATTCAATTAAAGAATACTCTGGTAAAATTACGTCAAGAGAAAAAAATCACTCAAAACGAACTGGCTCTCATCCTCGGGGTTACTCGACAAACCATAATCGCCCTTGAAAAACAACGCTATTCTCCTTCTCTTATTTTAGGCATGCGAATTGCCGGCTACTTCGGCAAAAAAGTGGAAGACGTTTTTAAAATTTAAAAAAATTTGCCTTCTTTTTTTTCTTATCTAACTATGATTAGACGCCTTTAAAAACTAATTAAACTCAAATGGAAGAAAAAAAAGAAAACTTCTGGAAGGCCGTTGACCTGTCTCTGGTCGCTCTAGTCGTTATAGGAGTGATCATCGGTTTTTCTCTCAAGAAAGCATTAAAGCCTAAGGTCACTTCCAGTCCGGAAGATCGAAAGATTGTTGCGATCAAGCAAGATTTCGATTTCAAAGAAATTCAAAAAAAGCTGGACGAAGAGATGGAGAAAGCTCAGGCTGAGCAGGCTCCGACCGAAGTTCCGGAAGGCGGTGTTCCCGCCCCCACAGATGCACCCCAAGCTAACTAATTTAAAACTTAACCCTTAAGAAACTAAAAATGTCCAAGCACAAAGAGACTCCAGAGGAGGTAGTGGAGGAAAAGAAGACAAAGAAGAAGAAAGTCGACAAGACCCGCCAGAATTACATGGTTGCCATCTTGTTGATATCCGCTCTTTTAGTCGGTAGTATTTTTGTAGATGTCGCCGATTTAATCAGAGGTGACGGTATCTCAAAAAAGAGATTGGCCGATAAAGACTTGTTCGAATACGCCGGCAAAACTTGGGTTTCTTACCCGGATCCGGCTATAGAAGTCGTTATCGTAAACGATAAAAGCTGCGAGGAATGCAAAGTTGACAGCGCCGTTCTCGGCCTCAAATCAGCTATTCCCACCGTTGTTCCCCGAGAAATAGACATTAAGAGCGATGAAGGAAAGAAATTGCTGGCCAAAACCGAATCAAAGATGTATCCGGTGTTTGTCTTTGAGAACAAAATCGAGAAAGTTGAAGTTTTTCCAAAAATCGAGAATGTCTTGACTAAGAAAGATGCTATGTATATTCTCGACGCTTCCGTTTTGGGAGTCAACGGAAAATACATCGAAACCCCGGCCTTCGCTTCAAAAAATCAGGAAGTCTTGGGTAATCCGGAGGCTAAAATCTCTATCATTGAGTTCTCCGACTTTCAATGTCCTTACTGCAAGGTTTTCTATGACTCTCTGAACAAGATCACTTCCGATCCGATGTATAAAGATAAAGTCAAGGTTGCCTTCAAGCACTTGCCATTAAGCTTTCACAACAAAGCCAATGACGCTTCTTTAGCCGCTTCTTGCGCCGGACAGCAGAATAAATTCTGGCCGATGTACGATATGCTCTACACCAAGCAAGAAGACTGGCAAAACGCTACCGATAACGCCAAATTCAAGGGCTATGCAGCTCAGTTGAAATTGGACGCCGCCAAATTCGGAACTTGTATGGATAAAGCGGAAACTCAAGCGGATATCGAAGCCGACAAGGAAGTGGCCAAACAA
Source organism: uncultured bacterium (assembly GCA_903898335.1). Classification (GTDB taxonomy): domain Bacteria; phylum Patescibacteriota; class Minisyncoccia; order CAIUEV01; family CAIUEV01; genus CAIUEV01. The sequence goes on from CAIUEV010000106.1 coordinate 11,653, forward strand.
TACGGAATTAGTGGTACACCGGCTATTTTCATCAACGATGAATTTGTCAGTGGCGCTATCAAGTATGAAGACTTGAAGAGCAAAATTGATGCCCTTCTAGCCAAATAGTCACTCGTTCCGAAAGAATATTTTCCAATAAAGCGTTCCTTTAAAAAAGGGGCGCTTTATTCTTTTCCCCCTCTTTACTTTTAGCTCTTTTTTGGCTAGAATAAAATTGAATAATCATTAATTTTTTGATTATGAATTTCACTCATAAAAGTCAAGAGGCTCTTGAAAAATCGCAGCAAATGGCTCGCGGTTTAGGTAGCAATCAGGTGGATTCCTCTCACCTGCTTTGGGCTTTAATTCACCAAGAAGACAGCCTGGTTCTAACCTTGATGCAAAAACTGAATGTCAATATTGAAGCAATCGAATCGGCCATAAAATTGGAATTGGAAAATTACCAAGCCCGAGTTATCGGTCAAGATCCCAATCAAATATTTCTTACCCCCGAACTGAAAAATTGTTTAGATCGATCGATCTCTGAAGCCGGGAGTTTAAAAGATGATTTTGTTAGCACCGAGCATCTCTTTTTGGCTCTAACCGAGTCCGACAAGATCGGAGATTTGCTGAAAAAGCATGGAATTACCAAAGAAAAAATCATACCTGAATTGGAAAAAATCAGAGGCGGCCAAAAAGTCGACTCGCCCGATTCGGAAAACAGGTATCAATCTCTTCAAAAATACACCCTTAATTTAACGGATTTAGCCGCCAAAGACAAGCTTGATCCGGTTATCGGTCGTGACGAAGAAATCAGAAGAGTCATTCAAGTTCTTTCTCGTCGAACCAAGAACAATCCCCTTCTCGTTGGAGAGGCCGGGACCGGAAAAACGGCGATTGCTGAAGGACTGGCTCAAAGAATTGTAGCGGGAGATGTTCCGGAAACACTAAAAGACAAATCTCTTTACTCTCTCGACCTGGGATCGTTGGTGGCCGGAACCAAGTTTCGAGGAGAATTTGAGGAAAGACTAAAGTCAATAATAAAAGAAATTGAGAATTCCGAAGGTAAAATTATTCTCTTTATAGACGAAGTCCACATGCTGGTCGGCGCCGGATCCAACGAAGGCGCAATGGACGCAGCCAACCTGCTAAAACCGGCCTTGGCCCGCGGTTCGATTCGCATGGTTGGCGCCACCACTACTCGAGAATATCGAAAATATATCGAGAAAGATCCCGCTCTTGAAAGAAGACTACAACCGGTTTGGGTTAAAGAACCCAACGTTGAAGATAGTATCGCTATTCTGAGAGGCCTCAAGGAAAAATACGAAGTTCATCACGGAGTCCGAATCTTGGATGACGCCCTGATAGCGGCCGTCAAGCTTTCCTCTCGCTATATCAATGACCGATTCTTACCTGATAAAGCCATCGACCTGGTCGACGAAGCCGCCTCGGCTCGACGTATGGAAATAGACAGCTTACCGGTCGAACTGGATAATTTCAAGCGAGAAATCAGCCGCCTCGAAATCGAAAAAAGAGCTTTAAGCAAAGACAGAAATGCCAAAGAAAAATTGCTTTCAATTGAGAAACAATTGGCGGAGATCAAGGAAAAAAGTCGTTCTCTCGAAAGTCGTTGGCGAGCCGAAAAAGAAACGATTACCGCTATCAGGGATTGCAAAGAGGCCATTGATCGCTTAAAGGGCGAAGCGGAAATTTCAGAAAGAAACGCCGATTTTCAAAAGGCGGCGGAAATTAAATACGGCTTGATTCCGGAAAAAAATAAAGAGCTGCTGTCTTTTCAACAGAAGTTGGAAAAACTGCAGAAAAACAATCCCGTACTTAAAGAAGAAATCACCGAAGAAGATATTGCCGGCGTCATCTCCGGCTGGACCGGTGTTCCCGTAAAGCGAATGCTGCAAAGCGAAAAAGAGAAATTTATCGACATGGAAAAAATATTGGAAGCTAAAGTCGTCGGCCAAAGTGAGGCCGTTTCAGCTGTCGCTAACGCAATCAGACGCAATCGTGCCGGGATTTCCGACCCGAACAGACCCATTGGATCATTTCTTTTTCTCGGACCGACCGGAGTGGGAAAAACCGAATTGGCGAAAAATCTGGCCGAGTTTCTTTTTGATAATCAAGAATCTTTCGTTCGACTGGATATGAGCGAATATATGGAAAAACATTCGGTGTCAAGAATGATCGGCTCTCCTCCCGGCTACATTGGCTACGAAGAAGGCGGCCAACTCACCGAAGCGGTCAGAAAAAAGCCCTATTCCGTTATCCTGCTCGATGAGATTGAGAAAGCTCATCCGGAAGTTTTCAATCTTCTTCTGCAAATCCTGGACGACGGTCGGCTGACCGATTCGAAAGGCAGGACTGTTAATTTCAGTAACGCCGTCATCATAATGACCTCCAACATTGGCAGCGAAATAATTAGCCGAGTTAATCCGAGCATCGGCTTTACCGCCAAAAGAAAAGAAGGGACATTGAGCGAGAAAGAAATGCAACGCAAAGTCAAAGACGCTCTCAATAATTACTTCCGACCGGAGTTTCTCAATCGAATAGACGAAATTGTTATTTTCCATTCTCTCAGTCAAGAGATGCTGAGCCGCATAGTTGAGCTTCAAATTAAAGAGGTGGAAAGCCGTCTTGAAGAAAAAGATTTGAAAATTTCCATAGACCAAAAAGCCAAACAATGGCTGATGAAGAAAGGCTACGATCCTGTTTTTGGCGCCAGACCGCTGAAAAGATTGATAAAAAGCGAAATCTTCAACGCTTTGGCGACCATGATCTTAAGAGACGAGGTTGAGCCCGGAGCGATTCTAAAGGTGACCGTTTCGAAAGATAAGATTAAAATTTCCAAATAGAGGAATTTAAAAAATAAAAACAAAAAATGAATTTTCTCGAAAGATTTTTTGGCGATGACTGGTATTTCTTGTCATTTTTCCTGACTATTGTCTTTGCCTTGGTCTTTGTTGTTTCCCGAAGTTACAAATTAAGGCTAAATCAGCTCTTCGGCGGTATTTCCCTCTTGGGAGCCATCTGGCTTTATCTAATATTTTATTTCGACACTGAGCTGGTCCAAGAGAATTTTCGAACTATCATCTTTTCTCTGCCCTGCATTATCAGTCTTTTTATCTTCATAATCGGCAATAGCCTTGAAGACAGAATCCTCCGCCACAAAGAGCAAGATAAGTCATTGAGAAAAAAAATTGCCTCTCTGGTCAGAGCATCTCTCGCGTTGGAAACAATTTCCATAGTCTCACTTTTAATTATACTTAAAACGGTCAATGTTTTCGATACGGAAAATCATTACTCCTCAATGATAGATTCTTTAATGTATTTGATTCTCTTGCTAAGTACTCTTTCGATTTGGGAAATCCTTATTTTTTCCGCTTTCAGATTCATTTCGGCTCTTCAATCCATGTTTAGTGTAAACACAAACAGATTTGCGAGCTGGAGCCTTTTCGTTCTTCAGTATTTTTTTCTCTTCTTCGTCTTCGCCTTTCTTCACTTAATACTTCTTTTCAGTGCTATCGGGTCTTCCGATTTCAATCTGGATGAGATAATTCATAATCTCGGAGGTTATCATTACGTTCAAATTTCAACCACTGTTTTCCTTGGAATTATATTAACATTGGCCATTGCCATCAACAGCTACTACTTCTTGAATTTGAAAGTTGTGTTGGCTCAAATACTGAGCGCCGTTGTTCTCACAATCAATCTTTTTGTTTTTATTCGATTTGAGAATGATTTAACCAATTTAATAATAAGATTAATACTGCTCGCCTCTTTGATTTTTCTTTCATTTTTCTTGGTCGGTAATGTCGTCAAGGAAACTCTAAGTAAAAGGAAAATTCAGGAAACCACTAAAAAGATATTTGAAAGCAATAGAATGCTCGGCGCTCTTGATCGAGCAAAATCAGAATTCATCAGCACCGCTTCGCATCAATTAAGAAGTCCCCTCTCGGCTGTTAAGGGTATTATTTCCATGATGCTTGACGGTACCTATGGGAAAGTCAGTACAAAACTCAAAGATCCTTTGGAAAAAATATTTTTGAGCAACGAAAGATTGATAAATCTTATTGAAGATCTCCTTGATGTATCTCGTCTTGAGTCGGGACGTATGGATTTTAATTTTGCTAAAATCAGCCTGGATAAATTAGCAAAAAAATCGGTGGATAACCTCTCTCTGCAAGCAAAAAATAAAAAACTTTATTTAAAATTCGTACCCAGCAAAAATTCAAAATTAGAGGTTTTTGCCGACGAAGAGAAAGTTACCGAAGCCATTATGAACTTAATAGATAATGCCGTTAAGTATACCCGCAAAGGTGGGATCACTGTTGAAGTCAAGAAGGTTGGCTCAGCCGGAAGAGTTTATATTAGAGACACCGGAATCGGACTTAAAGATTCGGAAATCGCCAATCTGTTTCAAAAATTTGTCCGCAGTGGCCGAGGCAACAAACTCAGCACCGTCGGCACCGGGCTTGGTCTTTATGTTGTCAAGAAGATGATCATGGCTCATATGGGGAAAATATGGGCGGAATCCAATGGCGAGAATCAAGGCAGTTCTTTTATTATCGAGTTACCCCTCAATTTAAAAACCCCGCCGACTGCGGAGTTTGTTAAAAAAATAGTTTCAGAGAAATAGAATCTTATTCAGCGATCGAAGTTTCAGGCGACTCTTCATCCGCATTTTCGACAGAGTCTTCCTCCGCGCTTCCCTCTTCAATTTCTTCCTCATCGCCATCGGACGTTTCTTCGTCTTCTTCTTCCTCGGATTCTTCTTCGGCATCCTCATCCTCCCCCTCAGTCTCCTCCATTGAAGCTAGATATTCTTCCGGATCATTACAGCTCTCCCACTCTTCAGCATTGTCTTCAGTGCAAAGAATTAATTCACAATCCTTCTCTCCCTCTTCACAAACCGGATCGGGGCACTCACCGTTTTCGCATTCCGGAAAATTAAAAGCCTTTTTCTTAATTTTCGCATAGTAACTAATATCCTCCTCGGGGTCACCGGTACATTCCTCCGTTTCCGGATCACACTCGTAAACAAAGCAATTCTCGGTTTCAGGGTCACAGACCGTTTCCGCTAAAACCAAATAGTCTCTTTTGACCACAATACGCCAATAGGTCACAGCGACGGAAGCGGCTATCATGAGCGCAAAAACCGCAAAAAATATTTTTGATTTTTTATCCATTTATTTTTTGAAAAATATCTATTTTTTATTTTAGCAAAATTATTCCAAAAATGAAAAAAAGTGCTAGAAAAATAAAGATTAATTTTTTAAAAAAGCTACAATGCACTTCGGCGAGCATCTCACCATCGACGGCTATCAAGGTAATTACGACAAACTAAACAACAAAGAACTGGTTTTAAACTGCCTAAACGAGCTTCCGGCCTTGACCGGCATGAAACAATTAAGTAATCCGGAAATCTATTTTGCCGAAAGTAATGACATTAAAGATCCGGGCGGCTGGAGCGGTTTTGTCGTCATCCAAGAGAGCCACATCAGTATACACACTTTTCCGGGCCGGAAATTCATCAGCGCCGATTTCTACACCTGCAAAAACGGTTTGGATCAAGACTTTATTCTCAATTATTTCAAGGAAAAATTTGAGCTGAAGGAAATCGAATCGAATTTTATCATCCGAGGCAAGAAATATCCCGATCAAAATCTTTAGTTTTCCTTGACAAATCCGTTATTTCTTCCATAATTACGGGTCGTAAAATCTAAGTGTTTTACGATTAAATGCACTTTTAAAAAGGAGAAGTCCCATGCGCCAAAAAATTTGGAACTTGGCCGCTTTTGCGTCCAGCCAAAGGAATATTTTAAGCGAGCGCCTGGGATCTTCGGGCGCCTTTCTCATCTTCGATCGAATAATCTCAAAGTTGTTCGATTACGGATTGTATCCGCTAATGTTCCTACTGTTCGATCGAGCGGTAGGAGGTTATCTCGGATTCACTCTGGCAGGTATAGTGATGACTCTTTTGTCTTTACTTACCTGTTGGGCCTGGGTTTATCTCTATGACCACTTCGAAGTTGATCTTCTGATCTTGGAAGATGTTCGTCGGCTTCGAAACAATGGAAGCCACAAGAAAGGACTAAAGGGGTGGATCGCCAGACTACTCAAGAAAGCTAATTTTTTAAGCTTTGTAGTAGTCTCTTTCTGGTACGATCCATTTTTCACTTCAATCTTCATGAGAGAAGATGAAGAGACTAAGGGAGTTAAAGGAAGAAGGGCTTGGGCTATATTCATAGGCTCAGTCTTCATCAGTAATGTTTACTGGTGGTTCCCTTCTTTCTTAATAGGAACCGAAGGCTTCTTCTTAGCGTGGAGCTGCATTGAAAACTGGGATTTTTCCCTGTTGAAAAATATAGCTCTCGTAACCATTCAATATTTCGGGGTTTATTTGATTCTTTGGCACTGGCTAATTTTAGTCACAAGAAAAAGAACCACTTAATTCCCCACCCCAGAGCGTGTTTACCCAAACACGCTCTTTTTTTATCAACTTTTTAGTAAAGTATACTTGACTAAAAATAGAATTTATCGTCAAGTATAGTTTACTATGTTCTACTGAAAAATTCGTTTTTTTAATACTCTCACCTCGTTTGCTTTAAAGGAAAAATTTTTTTATAATGAAGAAATAAAGTTTCAAAATGTCTTCCAAACTTGTAAAAAAAGAAGATTTTAATTTTGAAGTAAAAAACGAATTTGACTATTCGTTTGAAGTAGATAAAGACGGTGTTTATTTGATAGAAATAATCGCTAGTGCTAAAAGTTGGTGGCAAAATTTATTTAAAAATCATCGATCTTTCTTGGAAGACGATAATTTGACTTTTAAGCTGGACGGTCTTGAATTTCCTAAATTTTCTAACAAGAAAAATCTTTTTAATGGAGAAGTGTCATGGAACGGAAATAACCTTAAAGGTTTGTTAAAAACTGATATTCTCATAACCGGATTAAAAAAGGGTCTGCACTCTTTACTGTTTCTAGCTCAAAATACTCCCTTCTTAAAAAGTATTAGAATAACAGAAACTGCTAAAGAAAATATTTCTTTTGTCCCAGAAATAAACAATCCACCGCAAGAAGGCAACCGCAGGCAATGGATAACATTGATATTGAGTAATTTAGCTTTGGAAGATTTAAAAATAGTGGCATCAGCAGATAAGCTTTATTTTGATGATGAA
>CAIUEV010000107.1 GCA_903898335.1 uncultured bacterium
ATTGGTGTATGGCGGGTTTGAAGGAAAATGATGATTTTTCTCTAGGCGGAAAATACGGGAATAAAACATATCTATCTTCTGGCTACCATCATTTAAATATAGGCACAACCCCGAGTATGGGTAATGATTTTCGCCAAGGTGCTTGGTGGAATGGTACTATTCCTTGTGCCGTCTGTGTAAAATAACCATCTTCAGTAAAGAAAAAAATATTTATCAATCCAAAGACAGGCTGAAGGGTCTGTTTTTGGATGAGTAGGGGGATGAAATAAAAGAAAATATGACTAGGTTTGGAATTGGATTTATAAGTGAATCTTGAGGGCTTTACAAATGATTTATTCTTAGTATTATTGAGTTATAAGTACTATTTCGTTGTTTAAAAAAATCAAATGAAATTAAAAACAAAAAGAGAAAAAATCCGCTCTCTGACTGGGTTTTTATTATTTATAGCATTGACCTTCAATGCGGTCTTTGTCTTTGGATCCAGTTTCTTTGTTTCCGATTGGTTAAATTTCAATTCAGCTCAGGCGCTTGAAATCAACAAAAACGATTTCAAAAATTTTACTTATGCGATGGACAGCCTTGATATTTTTAGGAGAATAAATCTCTCCAGTTATTTGGATAAACCGGTTAAAATTCCCTTGAGAAACGGCAAAGAGGAAGATCTTTTGGTTATTCATCCGCCGAAAATTTTAAATAAAACGACTAGTTTGCCTTTGAGAACAACTCTTTTTTCGGCCGGAAACATACCTAACGAAGAAAACCTTAGATTTGCCAAAGATATTGAGGGGCAGATTAACGCCATCGCTGAAAATAATCAAACCTTGCTTGAAATCTTACGTAATTTGACGGAAAGCAGTTTGCAAGTTTCGGTTAAAAATGATGATGAGCTGATTAAATTGTTGATTCAAAAAGTCCAGGCGGAGGAATCCTCCGGTACTGAGACTTTGGATACTAATCCTCTACTGACGGAAGATAGCGTTACCAGTTTAACGGGGGAGGCTTTGAGCGGAGATGGCGCTTCCAGCTCCCAAACAAGACAGTTGCTTGTTATTTTGTTGCTGTTGCTTTATATGAACCAAGCTTTAGCCAGCTCTTTGAATGAAGAAAAAACTGTCTGTATTGAATCCGGAGGAGAGTGGATCGGGGGTAAATGCTTTAATGAAAATGCCGAAAAATGTGAAGAAAACGGAGGGCAATGGAAATTATTTAAGAATGCTTGCTATGTCGAGAAACAAATTTGTGGAAATTCAAATAGAGATTGCTCAAATTATAATGGAGATCCGGCCTCTTCCATTTGGTCGGGCTCAACTTCTAACTTGAACAGTAACGACAACAACAGTCAAAGCATTTACGGTTGTGCCTGCAACTCCGCTAAATGTTTGGATGAAGAAACTTTGACTTGTGTCCCCAAGGAAAATACCAAAGAAAACCTCTGTGAGAAAAGCGGTGGTGAGTGGCGAGAATTCAGTTCGGCCGAAGAACTTTGTCTGATGCATTGCGGTGAGACCAATGACAACTGTTCCGGTGCCACCTTTAACGATAACTATAATTGGGAAAGTTCTGATGGCTCAACGGAGGCGCGAGAAAATTGTGACTGCGGAAAAGACAAATGCTTGTCTCCTTCCGGTAAATGTATTAAGAAAACGGAAACGGATGCTGACGACGACAAGGATGGCGTTTCCAACAAATTCGATAAATGCGCCAACACTCCTCAGGGGGAAACGGTGAACAATATTGAAAATGATCAAAACAGAGGTTGTTCCTGTAATCAGTTGGCTACTATGGGTAAAGTACCCAAGGTTTATTGTCCACCGGATGGTTGCGAGGGCAACTATCTCGTCAGATACGACAGAACGGCCATGAATCAACCTCAATGTCAGAACGGGGTGATTCAGCAGCAGAATAATAATTATGGTGGTCTGAATAATTATAATAACTATAACAACTACGGAAGCTATGGGGGCTATGATCCTTATGGATCGGGATATGGTAATAGCGGAAGCGGTTCTTGCCCGGTTGTCTCTCGAATGCCCGACAGCCGTTGCAATAACAATAATAATCAGAACGACAATAATAACAATAAGAAGTTGGAGGATTTGTTGAAAGATCTTTTGAAGAATAAAAATCAGAATCAGAACAAGAACCAAGGTGGAGACAAAGGCGGCGGTGGAGGCGGTGGCGGAGGAAATCCAAGTGGAGACCCGAGCGGAAATCCAAAGCCGGATCCCAATGCCAACACCAACAGCACCGCGAAAAAAACTCCAAGTGGAAATGACCCGGAAGGAGTGGGCCAGTTTAATAAAGAAAGAGCGGGTACGGACAAAGATCCTTTCTTGCTTCATGCGACTCAATTCACTAAACTTTGTGGAGAGAATACCTATGTTTTGACCAATGCTAAGCCTCGAGAAGGAAAACTACGAGACAAGCCTGAGCCGAAACAGGAAGCTAAACCGGCTTCTGGAGCACCGACCAAGCCTAACACTACTTGTCCGGTCGGAGGTTGTAGTATGAGTCAGGATGACGCTAAAAACAGAATAGAAATAAACAAGCTCATTCAAGCGGAAGATTGGTCGAAGATCAGTCAATCTTCAAGGGACAAAATCGAGGCTATCACTTCGAAATTGGACAAATCCGGAGCCAGCTCCAATTCTAAAATGGTTGAAATGATCAAAGGTCTGATTCAAGAGGGGAAGAATGAACTTACTCAGGCGAGTAACGCGGGCGCTCAAAACCCGAATGAGTATGAAGGCATGCAAGATCCAAAATTAGCCGGCACCCCCTATTTTAAAGTGCCGACTTGTCAAGAACTTGCCTCCGCTCATTGTTGCGTTTGCAGTGCCTGTAATAAGAAATGCTGTGATGATGCCAAATGCAAGAATAGTGAGCAAGATTGCAAAACTAATTGTAAAGAGCCGGCTTGTTGCGGTTGGGCGGTTGGAAAGGATTGTGTCAAGGAGGGTAAAGGTGAATGTAAAGGAGATAAATGTGCGAGCAGTTGCCCAAATCTGACTGGCCCGTGTAAAGAAGATGCCGGAAAATCGATCAAACTGGAATTTGATAAAGCTGATCCGTTTAAAGCATGGAATATTTCCAACAATAAGGAATACACTAGTCAAAAGAAGTGTGAAGACTTTAATAAAGATGCGAAAAACAAGACTCATGAAGGAGTTTGTCGTTATGATTGTGAGGGAAAGCCAGTCGGCTGCGAAGGTGGGTATGAAGACTGTAAAATTATAGTGATTTCCAATGGTGATGAAGTTGAGCATAACACGACGGCCGATCCGACTAAATTTGATCGAGGATTGCCGAGCGGCGGAATGACGACCTTTACTAATCGCAAGGAGGGTACAATTATTAAAGTCAATGGGAATAATATGGTCGGTCCGCCTGCGACTAAGATGGGTTGGGTTAAAGAGCTGGAAGATGAAAAAGGAAAAGCCTGTAATTGTCAAAACAGTCCGACCGGTAATAAACCGCAAATGTAGAGGACACTCTTTAGAGGCGATACTTCATTCAAAAGACCGGCCGATCGCGGCCGGTCTTTTTCTTCTCCAACTTAAATCTCTGGTAATGAAAAAATCTCGAGATAACAAAAAACCGCCAGCGTAGAGCTGACGGTTTTTCCGAGTATTGAAAAGATCTGATGACTATCCTGATTCTCCAACGGCTTTCTTGCCTTCTTTGCGGCGAACAATTTCACCGACATAGCGAAGACCCTTGCCTTTGTAAGGATCGACTTTTCTGACTTTCTTGATTTGAGCGGCAATTTCTCCAACTTGTTGTTTGTTGATTCCACTGATGGAAATAACATTTTTTTCCACTCCGGCGGTGATGCCCTCCGGGATCATAAACTCGACAGATTTGGAATAACCAACGTCCAAAACCAATTTGTTGCCTTGAAGATTAACTTTGTAGCCAATTCCATTCAGCTCGAGTTTTTTCTCGAATCCGGAAACAACACCTTCAATCATGTTGGCCAAATTGGCTCTGGTTGTTCCCCACAGAGCATTCATTTTGGAAAATTTGGGATTGAGTGAAACGGAAATTTCTTTGTCAGTGATTTTAATCATGACCATCTCCGAAAACAGGGCTTGCAATTCTCCTTTTGGTCCTTTGACTTTAATTTCCACTTGACCCTTTTCTTTAGGGGAAGTTTCTACGGTCACTCCGTCCGGTATGACTATAATTTTTTTACCTATTCGAGACATGGAATTAACTATAAAATATTAGTAAACAACACAGATTACCTCTCCTCCCAGGTTATTCTTCTTGGCTTCAAAGTGAGACAAAACCCCCTGTGAAGTTGAAAGAATGATCATTCCTCGGCGGCCACCGGCTTTATGAACACTTTTGGCACCGCTATAAATTCTTTGTCCTCCCTTGCTGATTTTTTTCAAACCGGAAATGGCCGAGTCCCCGTTTTCATCGTATTTTAGGGATACTTTCAATTCTTTTCTTCCTTCGGCGTTTTTAATTATCTGGACTCTCCTCAAATAACCGTATTTAACCAAAACCAAAATAATCTCCTTTTTAAATTTGGAGTAAGGAATGGAAACCGTTTTGTGGCTTCTCATAATAGCGTTTCTGATTCTGGTGAGCATGTCTGCAATAGTATCCATGGAACAAAAACTTAAATGATTATTTTACCAGCTGGACTTTTTAACTCCCGGCATTTCTCCGTCTGAAGCCAATTCTCTGAAGCAAATGCGACAAATACCAAAAAATCTCAAGAAACCGTGATTTCTTCCACACTTCCAGCAACGACGAATCGTTCGGGATTTATATTTCGGTTTTTTAAGCGCTTTGATGATTAATGCTTTGCGAGCCATAAGAATAAAAGTTTACTGATTACGAATTTAAATTAAGCGGAAATCCAAGTTTCTTTAGCAAAAACGATCCTTGTTCTTGATTCTTGGCGGTGGTACTGATGCAAACTTGGAGACTGAAAATGAAATCGGTTTCGTCCGGATTAATTTCCGGGAAAACAAAGTGTTCTTTCAAACCCAAAGAAAGATTTCCGGTCTGACCGAATTTCTTAACGGATATTCCCTGAAAGTCTTTGATTCGGGGCAAGGTAGCCACAATCAGTCTTTCCAAAAAGTGCCACATACGATTACCGCGTAAAGTCACCTTAACTCCAACCTTGTCGCCTTCCTTCAATTTGAATCCGGCGATGGCCTTTTTGGCGATGGTTACAATCGGCTTCTGACCGGTAATTTTCTCCAAGTCGGCTAAAATATGCTTTAAAGCGTTTTCGTTCGTGTTGATCTTTCCAATCCCGACGTTAACAACAATCTTGATTAGTCGAGGCGACTCCAGATCGTTACGAAAGCCAAAATTTTTCTTGAGTTCCGGTAAGACCTCGTTTAAATATTTGACCTTCAAATTCGGTTCCGATTCAGATTTTTTAACTTCTTTGACTTTACTCATCGATGTTTTTCTTACATTTTTTACAAATTCTCTTCTTGGAATCACCCTCTAATGAATAGCCGACGCGAGTGGCTTTTTTGCATTGAGGACAAACTAATTTCACGTTGGAAATATCCAAAAAAGTAGGAAGCTCTATGCGTTGCCCGATCTTTCCCTGCTTGGTTTTTTCGGCCGGTACGTGTTTTTTTACCAAGTTGACTCCTTCAACCAAAATTTTCTTGACGGTCGGGGCGACCTGGATAACTTTACCGGTTTTACCCTTATCTTTGCCGGCTATTACTAAAACGTTGTCTTCTTTTCTGATTTTCATAGCTAAAATCTTATAAAATTACAGCACTTCCTGAGCCAAGGAGATGATTTTTTGAAATCCTCTTTCCCGAAGCTCTCTTGGAATAGGCCCAAAAATACGGCTTCCTTTTGGCTCTTTGCCGTCCAAAATAACGGCGGCATTGTCACCAAAACGAATATAGGAGCCGTCTTTGCGACGATACGGAGATTTTTGTCTCACTATTACCGCCTTAACCACTTCCTTCTTTTTCACACCGCTTCTCGGCTCGGCCGATTTGACCGAAGCGACCACGATATCGCCCAGAGAGGCATAACGTCTTCGGGATCCACCCAAAACTTTAAAACACTCAATCAATTTGGCTCCTGAATTGTCGGCAACTTTTAATCTGGTTTCTGCTTGAATCATGGCTATTGATAAAAAGAAGTAAATGGTTAATTAGTTCGATCTAGTAGATAACTTTCCATTTCTTATCCTTGCTGATCGGTCTGATGCTTTTAAAAGAAACAACGTCCCCCTCTTTGTAAAAATTTTTGGGATCATGCACTTTATATTTCTTGGAAGAGGTGTATCTCTTGAGGTATTTGGGGTGCTTTTTGAGCGTATCCACTCTGACCACAACAGTCTTATCCATTTTATCGCTAACGACTGTTCCTTTTGAAATTTTGACAATTTTTGGGGCTTTGTTACTTTCCATACTTCATCAAATAAAAATACTACGTAAATTTTTAGCAAGCTAAAAACGATTTAACAACATTTAATCG
>CAIUEV010000108.1 GCA_903898335.1 uncultured bacterium
CAATCGCTCTTTTTTTGTTCAAAAGAAACCCGGTCGGGAAAAAATTTTTTGATTTTCTTTTTCTAAAAGTTCCGGCCATCTCGGGAATCGTTAAAAAAGTTAATACCGCCCGTTTTGCCCGCACTTTAAGCTCTCTTCTCAAGAGCGGGGTCGCCATTGTGAATGCTCTTGATATTATTGGGGACTCGCTGGACAATGTTTATTTCAAGAAGGCTCTCAAACAAACGTCTGAAAGCGTTCAAAAGGGAACTCCTCTTAATCAATCTCTGGGAGAATACTCAGACCTCTTCCCACCAATGGTAATTCAAATGATAAAAGTGGGAGAGGAAACCGGAAGCTCTGAGCAAATATTAGCTCAGCTGGCTGATTTTTACGAAAAAGAAGTCGATGAAATAACAAAAAATTTAAGCTCGGTGATTGAGCCGGCACTGATCATGGTCATAGGAGGATCGGTCGGATTTTTCGCAATTTCGATTATTCAACCAATGTACATGGTCATGGATTACGTAGAGTAGGGGGGAACGATAAATCTTAAAATACCGAAATGAAAATTGTTATAGATGCTCGTTTTTATAACCCGGAAAATCGAGGACTATCCTGTTACACAAGACATCTGGTTCATGGTCTGGAAAAAATAGATCAGGAAAACGAATATTTTATTTTGCTTCGAGATAAAGATTATGCGACACTAGAGTTTCATAATCCAAACTTCTCAAAAATCAGAGCCGAAGCTCATTGGTACACAGTAAAAGAGCAATTCGCCTTACCTTATCTTCTGAAAAAAATAAAACCCGACCTCACTCATTTTCCGCATTTCAATGTCCCCTTGACCTTCAAAGGTAAGTTTGTGACCACGATTCACGATCTTATTCTTCTAAAATATCCCACGAAAAAAGCCACCACTCTGAATAAATTTTCCTACTTTCTCAAAGAAAAAGGCTACCTGCTAACGATTAATCATGCCGTCAAAAAATCAACCAAGGTGATTGCGGTTTCTTCAGGCACCGCTCGGGATATTTTAGAGAGCTTCCCCGGTTTAGATAAAAATAAAATCGCCCTTATCGGCGAAGGGGCGGGCGAAAGCAATGAAAAGACCATCTTAAAATACGCTAATTTTCCAACAAAAAAGAAGCGTACTCACTTAAAAAAGAAATTCAACATTCAAGGAAAATTCATCTTATATCTTGGAGGCGCCTATCCGCACAAAAATTTGGAAAGATTGGTTTTGGCCTTCAAAAAAGCGAACCCAAAAAACATCTCTCTCGTTTTAGGGGGAGGAAACGACTACTTTTTTAAGCGTTTGAAAAATTTTGTTACCGACAAACAAATTAAAAATATCATTTTCCCCGGCTTCTTGAGAAGTAAAAAGGATTTGGAGTTTCTCTACTCTCAAGCGGAATTTTGCATTTTCCCCTCTCTCTACGAAGGCTTCGGGCTTCCACCACTCGAAGCCATTAAACGAAACAAAAAAGTTTTATGCAGCAGAAACACCGTTTTTCCTGAAATTTTAGGTAAAGGAGCTCTTTACTTCGATGGGCTCTCAGTTTCTGATATTGCTAAAAAAATCAGCCGGGAACTAAAAAATCCGGATTGTATCACTATTGAAACCAGAAAAGAGATTTTAGCCAGACACTCTTGGGATAAAATGTGTCGAGCAATTCTCGACCTCTACAAAAAAGTCTAAAAACCGGCTTTAGAATCTTTTCTCTTTTTATTTTTTTACCCTATAATTCAAAGAAGTTGTTATTGTTTTCGATTAAAAGAAATAAAAAATATTCTTCTTATGTCTCCGGACAATATTCTAAAACAAAAAGCCCATCTGGAAAGGATAAAAAGAGAGGTCGCCCCCAGCGAAGCTTTTTCCAATCATCCGCTTGCGTACCAACCGAGAGCTAAAGGAAAAGAAAACGCTTTTCGCGATCATTTGTCCTCAAAGAAAATCGGCGCTGTTGACTTGGCTCTAAATCGAAGGAACAACGGTGACAATAAAACAGTTGGTTTTGACCTAAAAAATCACCGATCAGAGTTCAAAATAGAGCCCGATCGAAACGCTGCCGATCTCTTTTTTTCTAAAATGCCACCTTCTTCAACGGGAAGAAAAGGAAAGCATATCGCCGACTTGATTATGCCTCATGATCCCTCTCTCTTAAAACCCTGCTATTCAAAAAAAGAGGGATGTGGACGGGTTTCGGAAAGAAGAGACAAATCGTATCAAGGCTATAATGGCACAGCTAAACTGAAAATAAGCGTCAGCAAAAACAGAAAAAGCAACTTTGATTTGGGAATAGAAGCCACCAGTCTAACGAAGAGAATGGCCGGAGCGGAAGAAAACACTTGGCCCAGCTATTCAGAACGGGAAATTTTCAACGAAGACGCACTAATCAATAACTATCCAAAGCCTTCGGAGTATGAACTCAGGATTAACGACGAAGATCAGGTTCATCACGCAGCCGAAAAACAAGAAATGTTTTGGAAAGAGCTTGAAGAATCTCAAAAAATCCGAGAGTTGGCGATCAAAAGGGAAGAGAGAAGAATCGCTGAAGAGAATGAGCGAGCTCAGTTTGGAACGACCGTAAAGCTTTCATTCGCCAAACCAAGCCAAAAATTAGACTTAACGGAAGATGAGGAAATCGAGACTTTAGATCTTAGTCAAGCCAAATCTGCCCCTCTCCCGAAAGAATTTGTAAATTTCAAATTTCAAGAAAATAACGTTGAGGAGGAAGAAGAAGTTAACTTTATTGAAGATAGGGAGCCGGTAAAAACAATCGAATTCGAGCCCGAATACACCGAGCAACAACAAACATTTTCACGATACCCTCAAAGCCCCAGACCGGTTGAGACTAATTATGAGAATTACAATGTCGTCGATTTATCAACTTTTAGTAATGACAGCTTCAAGAACCGCCAAGGAATTCCGCTTAATATAAAGACTGACGACCCGGACACTCCGGCTAAGAAATTAAAACGCGGAGACGAAGAAAACCAGTTCCTTCCCGATTACGACCCTATGAAAAATTATTCCTATCTGGAGAATAACAACGAAGTTGTTATTAGAAGAGAAAGTATTTTTTCTCCTTTATTAAAGCTGTTCAACTGGGAATTCTTAGAAAAAATAAAGAAAGTAAAACTGAGAAAAAATGAAATAGTTGATTTGGAGTGGAAAAGCGGTAGAGAATCGATGGCTTCCGATCTGGGACAGCAAAATTTTGATTTCAGAACTTCTTGGCTAGGCAGTTTTCTCACCCGCCAAGAGGAGAAAGCCGTTCTGAGCCATTTCAAAAAATCGAAAAGAAGTTTCAAAAGAAATTTTTTAAATTTCAATGGCACCAATTCAAGAAATTCAGTCAAAGTCTTGGTTTTTGGCATAATAGTCGCTCTCAGTATTCCGTTGGGAGTTTATGTTCAAAGACTGGTCGAAGCGAAAAATAAAATCGAAGCCTCCGGTCAAAAAGCCTTTGAAGAAGTTAAATCGGCCCAATCGGCTATCATGGCAATTAAACCGGAAGAAGCCAACCGGAACTTTCAATCGGCTTATTCCGAATTTGTCTCCGCCAGTAACTCTCTTGATGAAGTGGGCGGTGGCCTTCTTTCTATCATTAAAGTCCTCCCAGGAGGGTCGAGGATAAAAACCGGAGAAAATATTATCGAGTCCGGAAAACACTTAACCGTTGCCGGTCAAATCATGTCTGAAGCTTTCGATCTTTTTTTGGGCGACCAAGGAGCCTTGAAAAAGAAGTTCATCACAACTAACAGTTTTTCCGACCTCAAAGAGGTTACTCACCAAGAGAGCTTAAGTGCCAGAAATGAAAAAGCCAATTCGCTAACCGAGGCTCTTGCCATGTTCCAAACCAAACTTGATAAAGCCAAAGAAGAAATGCTTTTCGCCAGCTCTTCTTTGGATCGAGTCAAGGTCGAAGACTTACCGGCCGACAAAAAGCAAATTTTCACTGAGCTGAAGGATAAACTGCCGAAAGCCGTCCAAAGTATGAATCTGTTTTCAGAATATTCTCACACCGTGCTTAAAGTACTCGGTGGAGAGAGGCCGAAACAATATCTCTTTCTTTTTGAAAATAACGACGAGATCAGAGCCACCGGGGGATTTATCGGGACTTATGGTCTTATGAAAATTGATCAAGGAAATATTTCTCAAATGCTAATTGACGGAATATATAATCCGGACGGACAACTAAAAGAAAGAATTATTCCGCCGAAGCCCATTCAAAAAATGAGTGCCACTTGGTCAATGCACGACGCTAATTGGTGGCCGGATTTTCCCAAAAGCGCCGAAAAAATCTCCTGGTTTTACGAAAAAACGGGAGGTCCTCCCGTTGACGGCGTGATCGCTTTTACCCCGCAAATACTGGAAGATTTTCTTCGCATCATCGGGCCGATAAATCACGAAAAATACAATACCGTTGTAACGGCGGAAAATTTTGTTGAAATAACTCAGTCCAAAGTTGAAAAAGAATATGACAAAGAACTGAACAGACCCAAACAATTTTTGGCCGATCTCGCTCCGCTGATTCTGGAAAAAGTTTTTTCGGCCTCTCCGGAAAAATGGATTCAAATAATGGAAGTGTTCGCCAAGAATCTCGAGGAAAGAAACATTATGATTTATTTTTTCGACTCGGAGCAACAAAAATTGATTGCCGATCTCGGTTGGTCGGGAGAGATGCTAAGTACTCCAAAAGATTATCTTTCAGTAGTAAACACAAATATTAGCGGTATGAAAACCGATAAGATGATCGACCAAAAAATAGACCACGCTGTTGAAATCAAAGAAGACGGATCGATTGTTGACACGGTAACCGTGACTCGTCATCACCGTGGAGGAAAAGAAAAATACGAATGGTATAACGCAGTCAATTCCAACTACTCAAGAATCTATGTTCCCAAGGGCAGTGAGCTGCTTCAAGCGGAAGGATACACTCGTGAAGTCAATTCTTCACCTCTTGATTATGAAAAACTGGGCTTCGTTCCGGATAAAGACGTTTTAAATGAAGAAAAATCAACTAAGGTCGACCCCGCCACCGGCACTCTAATTTACGAAGATTCCGGTAAAACAGTTTTTGCAAATTGGACCTACGTTTCACCCGGAGAAACTTTGACTTTAAAGTATGTGTATCTTCTTCCTTTCAAAATTAGTTTTGACGACTTAAAAAAACCGGCAGACACTTACAGTCTCCTTATCCAAAAGCAATCCGGAGGAGATAATTCCGAGATAAAATCGACAGTAAACGGTTTAGAAAATTTTGATGAAGTTTTTTCGTATTCAGATAAAATAGATTTTCCTAATTGGAAAATTGAAGAAAAATTTTCCAAAGATCTCTTCGCTGGCATTGTTTTGGCTGAAAAAGGGAAGGCTGAAAAATTTAAAAAATAGAAGTAAGATTTTAGAACATGCTAAAAAGAATTTCACGTTTGGAAGATTTTTGTAAGTCCTTGACCAGAGCGGCTTTTGTCGTTGCCTTTTTCACTCTTTTGGCGAGCTTTCTCGGTATGCTGCGCGATCGTTTCCTCGCCGGAGCTTTCGGAGCGGGACAAGAACTTGATATTTATTATGCTTCTTTTAGGATTCCTGATTTTTTCTATAATACAATCTTGGTTGGCCTAACCTCTTCGGCTTTTCTGCCGGTACTGACTGGATATCTCAAAAAATCGGAAAAAAATATGAAATCCTGTTCTTTGGGGGAAAAACTCAAATTTCCGAAAGAGGCCGAAGACTTTATCGGCAGCCTAATCTCGATTCTCTCCGGTATTCTGCTCGTTTTGGGTCTTTTTGTCTTAATCTTTTCACCCTTTATAGTCGAGTGGCTGACTCCCGGGTTCACCGCCGCTCAGAAAGCGGAAACTGTCAATTTAACCAGAATTCTCATTCTTTCCCCAATATTTTTGAGCTTTTCCGGGTTAATTGGAAATCTTCTCAATCTCAGAAATATGTTCTTTTTCTACTCGATGGCTCCGATTGTTTACAATTTGGGTTCAATTTTTTCTATTTTTTTCTTGGTTCCGTTTTTGGGTCTTTCCGGATTGGCTTGGGGAATTGTTATCGGCGCTATCGGGCATTTTTTAATCCAATTCTTTCCGGCCAGACGATTCGGTTTTCAGTTTAAATTCAAATGGCAGCCGGATCATCCCGGAATAAAAAAAGTTTGGAAAATGATGCTTCCCAGAAGCATCCACCTTGCTTTGCTTCAACTCAATCTTATAATTACAACTCTTTTTGCTTCAATTCTTCCGATCGGATCTCTGTCGGTCTTTAATTTCGCCAACAATCTCCAGAGTCTCCCTCTTGGGATGTTCGGTGCCTCTTACGCGATTGCGGCTTTTCCCACTTTAGCTTTGTTGGTATCAAAGAACAATCGTGCCGAATTCACTCGAAAATTTAACGACACCATGTGCCAAATCCTATTCTTTATCGTCCCCCTTTCGATAATCATGATCGTTTTA
>CAIUEV010000109.1 GCA_903898335.1 uncultured bacterium
AGAAAATTTTTAAAATTTTTAAAAATCAAAAACTCTTCAAAATCAAGAGGAAAAATTTCAAAAATAAATTTTCGACCGGACAAACTTTCAGGAAAAAGATTTTTCAAATAGAAACTGCTTGAGCCCGTCAAGAAGAATTTAATATCATAATGATCGTAGAGATATTTTATCGCCTTAACAGCAAATGGAGCTGCTTGTATTTCGTCTAAGAAAATATACATTTTTTCCGATTTTTTTAAGCCCAAGGAGACAAAATTATGGATTATATTGTCATAATCCTTCTCTTCGAAAACTTTCTGATTGATAGGATTTTCCAAATCCAAAAAAATTTTATTACTGCTTTTTATGTCATCTAATAAAATTTGACACAAAGTAGTTTTTCCAACTCGGCGCATACCTGTTATCACAACGATTTCTTTATCCTTCAAACGAGCTTTGATTGAAGCTAATATTTTTCTTTGGTAGAGCATCGGGGTAAAAATTTATTAATTACAAAACTGTCAATTAGTAATTAACATTTTATATACAATTTTGTCAAGCAGAACTTCACAACCCTGCTGATTATCCTAGCCTGGAACTTATTTCGTCCAAAGATTTTTCTTGCATTTTGGCAGCCAAAACTGAGGGTAAAGATATTTCTCCGTTTTCCCCATAGTTATTTCCCACCCAAACGAAGCCGGAAAAATCGGAGGAAGCGTCAACAAACAAAGGAGAAAAAATAAATAAAATTGCGAGACAGAACGATTTTTTCATTTTTTTAATCGAGAAGTTTCCCTACTGTCTATTTACTCAAAAATTAAAGTAAACCATAGATAAATCTTTTTTAAATGTAGGGCTTTTTTATCTAAAAAGCCCTACCACAAAATTCAGCGCAAGAAGATCCAGTATTCCAATAATAACTAGGATGACTAGTAAGAACGATACCATACAAGTGAAATCTATCAACAGTACCTGTAAAGAGACCATTTTGATTATAGCAATCGCAAAAACGGTTTTCCGATCTCTCTACCTTTTTTGAATCTTTTAAAGGATACTCCAAAAGCATATCAAAAGAAGAGTTCATTTTATTACAATCCCACCGAGAACACCCTGACCACGCTGTATTCCAAACCCATTTTCCACCGCTCCCTCCCGGCATAGAGTCTACGCAATCACTCCAATCTTCGCCCGCCTTGGGTGGACAGCAAGATTGAGTGCCGTCCGGTTTTTTGATGCAGAATTTAGGGGATTCAACGCCGACATCGAAGCTGAAAGGATCTGTAATGACCCGAATCCAATTGTTGATATTGAGCCAACCTTTCTTTTCTTGCCCATCGGAACTGGTGTTTAGCACAGCCGGAATCTCCTCTCCCTGTTTCGGTTCCGCCCAAGCATGAATTTCAATCGTACTTAGAATAGTCAAAAGAGCAAGAAATCCGAATATTATCTTTTTTTTCATAATTTTTGAAATTTTATTAAAAAATTACTTTTTAACCGGAGGAGCGATATTCATATCGGAAGAATACACTGTCAAAACGTTTCCGTTTTCTTTTTTGCTAAAACCAATTTGGCTACCGACTTTTATTTGATTCCAGTCGCCGCTTTTTTCAATAACTTCTGACATTGTTGGGTCTTCTCCCGGCTTACCCCAGAACTCTTCCGCCATCTTTTTGATTTCTTCAATCTTTTTCTTGTCTTCTTCCGACAAACTGGGATTATTATCCCCCATCATTATCATTTGCTCATACTTTTGGTTTTCTAATCCTAATTTCTCTTGCCATTCCTTACTTTTTTGTTCCATCTTTGCCTGATCGAAGTTAGGATTTTTTTCAAGTAAAACGACCGAGGCAACATCTTTTTTCGCTATTTCATAGTTCAAGTCATAATTGGCGAATTGTTTTATCTCAATTTCATTTTCCGTAATTTCCGTCACTGTACCGGTAACCGTTGAGGGTACAGCCTCAATGTCACTAACCAAATTTTTCTCTTGATTAACAATTTTCTGACTATTTTCTATATACGCTTGGTTTACTTTTCTCGCCCCCAATCGAAAAAATAAAACCGCTACTAAAAATAAAATAAAAAGTACCAAAAGTACTCCTCCGGTTATAACAAAAATTTTTTTTGGGTTTTCCATTTTTATTTTTTAAATTAGAAATTTATTTTAATTATACTAACCGCTAAAATATTGTCAATCAATTAGAATCGCATTCGGCAGCCGTGGCAAATGGCTATGGCCAGAGCGTCGGCCGCGTCGTCCGGTCGAGGAATAGCGTCGAGTCCCAAAATCCGCTGCACCATCTTTTGAACTTGGGTTTTCGTTGCTTGACCGTAGCCGGTTACGGAAGATTTGACTTCCAAAGGCGTATAGCCGAAAGTCTTGATTCCAACCTTGGCTAAAGAAAAAACAATAACTCCTCGCGCCTGAGCCACTTCGATACCGGTCTTTAAGTTTTTCAAAAAAAATAACTTTTCAACCGCCACCTCTGTCGGCTTGTGCTTTTCGATAAGAGTCGACAAACTTTTTTCGATTTGCACCAAACGTGCTCCCGGATCATTACCGGCTTTGGTCAGAATACAGCCGTATTCTAAAGGAATAAAATTTCGACCCTCTTTTCTAACCACGCCATAACCGGTAGTGGCCGTCCCCGGATCGATTCCTAGAATTATCATTATAAAAATTTATCTTTTTATTTCTGGTTTTTGGATTTCTTTAAAGTATCCAAAGCATTCTTGGCCGCTTCTTTCTCCGCTTTCTGTTTACTACTGCCTTTACCGCGCCCAATCAACTCGTCTTCAATCTTAACTCCCACCTCAAACCACTTGTTATGATCCGGTCCACCCTCCTGCAAAACGACATAATGCGGCGTGAACTTCCATTCCTGCTGCGCTTTTTCTTGAAGCGCCGTTTTGGCGTCCACGAAAAGTTGATTTTCCAAAATATCCGGCAACCGACTAATTATATTTTTTAAAATGAATTCAGTGGTTTTTTCGATCCCCTGATCAAGGTAGATTGCTCCGATCACCGCCTCGAAAGCATCCGCCAGAATATTCAGCTTGGAACGTTTATTCCTCTTCTCGCCCTTGCCGACAAAAAGATATTTTTCAATTTCCAGTTTTTCCGCTACCGGCGCCAGGCTCTCCGCGCTGACCAAAGCGGCTCTCCAATTAGTCAAATCACCTTCTTCGTTTCCGTAATGATGGAATAAATAATCGGTGACTATCAGTTCCAAAACTGCATCTCCCAGGAACTCCAATCTTTCATTACTGGAAAGCTTCCAATTTCGATGCTCATTTAAAAAAGATCGATGAATCAACGAGTTCTCCAAAATTTTAATGTCTTTGAACTTGATGCCGAGCTTTTCAGCTAAGTCCAAGGCGCTTTTTTCCAATAATAAATCTTTTTCCTCCATCATTTTTTTGGGAAAATAAAAATTAGCGAGCTCTTTTTTTCTTTTCTTGTTTTTTAAAACGTAAATATTTTTTCTTAAACAGAGCAATGATCTTTCTCTTGGCTTCAGAAACGGTTAAAACTGAATTATCCACCACCAGAAGACCCCAGCTTTCCTTTTCTTGATCGAATATGGCATATTTGGAGTTCAAATACTCAATACCCTGCGATTCTTCCTGAAGCTCCTTTTTGCGCTCCAAAGATTGCTCCGGTAAAACATGCAAGAAAAAAGGTAAGTTGGGACGCGGAAACATTCGAACTATTTTCTCTTCCAATTTTAAGCCTTTTTTCTTTCTGAGATAGGCCAGTTGCGCTATCCTATCGTAAATATATCGATCGAAAATAACCACCGAGCATCTTTTTTTAAGCTTAAAAAGACGCACTTTTAGACTAAAAGCGTAAAGACACAGAAAAAAAAGCCTAACCCAGTAGGCGAAAAAGGAAATTCTCTTTTCTCCCGCCTGACGATTTCTTTTTTCCGACATATCAGCCACTTTCTTATCTCCCAACAATTTTTTGGCCAGTCTGTTTTCCAAAGAATCGTTAACAAAATGAATTTGAGCATAGGAAATGCCCTGGCGCTTAAAAAATCGGCGCAGCAAAACAATCAATTGAGTTTTTCCACTCCCGTCCAAACCGGAGAAAGATATGAGAAAAGGCATTAAGTTTAAATTAGGTTTTGAAATTATCGCTTTTTGTTTAGATTAATAAAAGGTTTTTGGCAAGAAAAACGACCTTTATTTTTTTGATCGATAATCACGAATCGCCTTCTTCAGGGCACTGGCCGCCAAATTCGAACAATGAAGTTTCTGAGGAGGAAGACCTCCCAATTCTTGAGCCACATCCAAATCGCTGATTTTTTCAGCTTCTTCCAGGGTTTTGCCTTTAGCCATTTCCGTCACTATGGAAGAGGTGGCGATAGCCGCTCCGCAACCGAGAGTTTCAAATTTTATCTCCGAGATTATCTCTCCCTTTACATTTTTTTTATCCACTTTTATGTAGAGATTCATCATATCACCGCAAACCGGATTACCCACTTCACCTTTACCGTCGGCATCCTTAATGTTTCCCAAATTTCTTGGGTTGATAAAGTGATCCATCACCTTATCGTTATAGACATTAGTCATAAAAAATTTAATTTACATCAATTAATATTTGTTCTTTATTGATACTCCTCAAATTCCATTTAGGCAAAGTGTTTTGCCCGAATTATTGTTTTCTGTAATCATAAGCTTAAAAATAACCTCAAAAAAATGAAAAGAAGCAATTACTACCTCAAAACCGTCACCACTGCACCAAAAGATGAACAGAGTGTCAATGCAAAACTTTTAGTCCAAGCCGGCTTTGTCAACAAGCTTTCCGCCGGCGTTTATTCGCTTTTACCTCTAGGTTTTCGTGTTCTTAGGAAGATTGAGGATATTATTCGCGACGAAATGGAGAAAGCGGGCGGTCAGGAACTGTTTTTGCCATCAATGCATCCGGCGAAAAACTGGGAAAAAACCGGCCGTTTAGCCACTTACGAAGATATCTACAAGCTGAAGGAAGGCGAAAAAGAATTTGTACTTGGTCCAACTCACGAAGAGGTGGCTGTCCCTTTGGCCAAAAGCTTTATTCATTCCTATCGTGATCTTCCCTTGGCGCTTTTTCAATTTCAAAATAAATTTCGCAAGGAGCTGAGGGCGAAATCCGGTTTGATGCGAGGCCGAGAATTCATGATGAAAGATCTCTATTCTTTTCACGCAGACGAAACGGATCTGGATACTTTTTATGATAAGATGACGGAAGCCTACCAGAATATATTCAAAAGAGTCGGTTTGAGCGAAAAAACCTTTTTCACTTTCGCCTCAGGAGGAAGCTTCAGTAAATACTCACACGAATTTCAAACACTGACCGAAGCTGGTGAAGACCTAATTTATATTTGTGATAAGTGCAAAATCGCCGTCAATAAAGAGATAATTTCCGAGCTGAAAAATACCTGTCCCCAATGTGGCAATCAAAAATTAAGAGAAGAAAAAGCGGTAGAAGTGGGCAATATTTTTAAACTCAAGACTAAATTTTCCGCTCCTTTCGATCTTAGTTTTTCCGACGCCAAAGGAGAAAAGAAAACAATTATTATGGGCTGCTACGGTATCGGATTGCAAAGACTTATCGGGACTATCGCCGAAGTCTGGAGCGATGAAAAAGGTTTGGTTTGGCCGAAAAATGTCTCTCCCTTTGATGTTTATTTAATAAGCCTTGGTGCCGAAAAAGATCATAAAGTCAAAAAAACCGCAGACAAACTTTACGAAGAATTAAAAAACGCCGGTGTTGAAGTTCTTTACGATGAAAGAGAGGCCAGCCCCGGAGAAAAATTCAGTGACGCCGATTTGATTGGTATACCGTTAAGAGTGGTTGTTTCACCTAAAACCTTAGCTAATTCTTCTGTCGAGATTAAAAAAAGAACCGAAAAAGAAGCCTCTTTGTCCCCGACAGAGAAAGCCCTAAAAACCATAATTGCAGAAATAAAGTAGTTTTTCAGTTCAACCGTTATGCAAAAATTCAATTTCGAGCAAGATTATTCCCGCGAAGAAAAAACTTTTGTGATTTTTGGAGCTATTATCTTAATCATTCTCTGTTTGTCGGTTTTTTATCCTATTATTTCGATTGTTTTTTTGGCCGGATCACTGGCCTTGACTCTTTTTTACCGTTCCTTTATTCCGATATTGATTTTTCTTCCCGCCTATCTGCCCTTTCAAATCGCTTTAAACCCGTCGGCCGATGTCGACCTTGCTTCCGGCCGAGTCATTATTTTAGCTCTTGCCCTCATCTTTTTTTCCACTGTCTTTTTCAGGAAAAAGCCTTGGTTTAGGCTATCTCATCTTTCTCTAGCCATAGTATTTTTTCTTGTCTGGAGCTCGTTTTCTTTTTTCAGTGCCGACGACAGTGGTCGTTTTATCAGAAAAATGTTGGTTTTTCTCTCTATTTTCCCGATATTTTTTATTGCCGGAGTGACTCTTAAAAAATTTTCGCAGTGGCAAAAACTTTTTAAATATTGGATTTACTCTTCCTTTTTGGTTTCAGCGATAGGCTTTGGCCAATTCTTTTTGCAGTTTTTTATCGGCCAAGAATT
The DNA here is from genome assembly GCA_903898335.1 of uncultured bacterium. Taxonomy (GTDB): domain Bacteria; phylum Patescibacteriota; class Minisyncoccia; order CAIUEV01; family CAIUEV01; genus CAIUEV01. Next base: position 6,540 of record CAIUEV010000109.1, read on the forward strand.
CTTTTTTAAACTTTGGAGTAAAGTAATCGCCCCTATTCTTTACGGCGTTAATGCCGGAGAGGCGGTTGCCAGTAATCCCAGCTGGTTTGTCAGTATCGGTGGAATTGATTTTCTCAGAGCCATCGGCACTTTTCCCGATCCGCACATGTTGGCCTTCTATCTTGGTATGAGCTTGCCCTTACAATTGGTTTTTATCCTGAAAAAAAATAAAAAAACTTTATGGCTTCCCTTTTTTATTTCATTTTTGACCCTGATTCTAACTTTTTCCAGAGGAAGCTACGTCGGTTTAGCCGGAATTTTTCTCTGGCTAATTTTCTTTTTCTGGCGAGCCGGTAAAAACCCCGAAACCGCTCAAGCAATAAAACAAATAAGTGATCGGATAAAAATTTCTCGCATAATTATTTTTTTGATTATTTTTGGAGTCCTGACATTATCAATCACTCCCTTTCGTGATCGTTTTTTTTCGATTTTTGACTTTGATGAGGGATCCAACCAAGGGCGTCTGGAGCTCTGGCATGAAGCTACTGACACGGTTTTTTATAATCCGATTCTCGGTGTCGGACTGGGCAATTTTTCCAATTTTATTCGACCCGAATCAAAATACAGAGAGCCGATTTACGCCCACAACACTTATTTGGATTTGGCGACGGAGATAGGCCTCCCGGGGGTTACGGCTTGGTTGATAATCATTATTATAAGTGTGAGACCGGCTTTTTCCGGACAAACGGGAGAAATCGGCCGATTACTGTTTTCCAAGCAAAAAACGAACAATAAACAGACCCTTTTACTCTGGAATTTAGCCGTTAGCCTTTCAATTCTTTGGTTTGCTTTGCACTGCCTTTTCGAAACTCCAATTTTTTCACCGCAAATTCTACCTTTATTCATCTTTCTACTCGCCTTTCGAGAAAAAGCCAACGCTCGGCTAAAAAGCTAAAATAGATATCCCCAACAAAAATCTTTTTAACTTGTCCTATTTATTTTTCCATAATATCGTTTCAAACAGCTTGAAAAATAAGTCAAGTAGTTTTTATTTTTATCAATTAAGTAAACAAAAAAATGGCTCGCAATTACAGCCTGGACAAGACCAGAAACATTGGTATTATCGCTCATATCGATGCCGGTAAAACCACCACCACGGAAAGAATTCTTTATTTTTCCGGAGTTTCACATAAGATAGGAGAGGTTCACGAAGGTGAAGCCACCATGGACTGGATGGAGCAAGAAAGAGAAAGAGGTATTACCATTACGGCGGCCGCTACCACTTGTTTTTGGTCTCCTTCAACTTTTGATGCTGACGGACTCAAGGAAGCCAACAAGAAAGAGTACCAAATTAACATCATCGATACTCCCGGTCACGTTGACTTTACCGTAGAAGTGGAGAGATCTTTACGCGTTCTTGATGGTGGCGTTGTCGTCTTTGACGGTAAAATGGGAGTGGAGCCTCAATCCGAAACCGTTTGGCGCCAAGCCGACAAATATAGCGTTCCTCGAGTTTGTTTTATTAACAAGATCAATCAAACCGGCGGAGATTTCTACATGAGTCTCAAATCAATCCAAGAAAGATTGAGTGGTAACGCTGTGGCCATCGCTCTGCCGATCGGTGAAGAACAACAAATTCAAGGTTTGGTTGACTTGGTTGACATGAAAGCGTACATCTACGCTAACGAAGAACATACTCAGCTGAAAAAAGTTGAGATTCCGGAAGACATGAAAGAAAAAGCGGAAGAATATCGCGCCGTACTGATGGAAAAAGTAGCGGAGACGGACGACAAACTTATAGAAGTTTTTCTCGAGGACGGCAAAATTTCTAATGAAGAATTGAAATATGCCCTACGTAAAGCCACTTTGGCCAACAAACTCTTCCCCGTATCTGGAGGAGACTCTCGAGGCGTGATTGTTGCCAGACTGTTGGATATGGTAATTGATTATTTACCTTCACCTCTCGACCTGCCGGCCGTTAAAGGAATTAATCCCAAGAACGACGAAGAAATAATGCGAGAAGCGGAAGATTCGGCTCCCTTTTCAGCTTTGGCTTTCAAGTTGGCCACCGATCCGTTTGTGGGTAATCTTTGTTTCTTCCGAGTTTATTCGGGAACTTTACGCACCGGAACTTACGTTTTGAATACGATCAAGGGTCAGAAAGAAAGGATTGGTCGTATAGTTCGTCTCCACGCCAACAAAAGAGAAGATGTCGAGGAAGTCTACGCCGGAGATATCGCCGCCATGGTTGGTCTCAAATACACCACCACCGGAGATACGCTCTGCGATGAAAATCACCAAATCGTTCTTGAAAGCATGCAATTCCCCGATCCGGTTATCGATGCTTCGATTGAACCTAAAACTAAAGCCGATCAAGAAAAAATGGGTATCGCTTTGAAAAAATTGTCTGACGAGGATCCGACTTTTAGAGTTCACACCGATGAGGAAACGGCGGAAACCATCATTTCCGGCATGGGAGAACTTCACTTGGAAATTATCGCCGACAGAATGAAAAGAGAATTCAAAGTGGAGGCCAATTTGGGCAAACCCCGAGTTGCTTACAAAGAAACCGTGGGTGAATTGGCTGAAGCGGAAGGAAAATACATCCGACAAAGTGGAGGTCGTGGGCAGTACGGACACGTCTGGTTGCGAGTTGAACCGCAAGAGCAAGGAAAAGGTTTTGAATTCGTTAATGCTATCAAAGGGGCGTCTATTCCCAACGAGTTTATTCCCGCCGCCGAAAAAGGTATTAAAGAAGCTTTGGGCAGTGGTGTCGTCGCCGGTTATCCCGTAGTGGACGTTAAAGTGACTCTCTTCGATGGATCCTATCACGAAGTTGACTCCTCGGAGGCCGCCTTTAAGATTGCCGCTTCAATGGGCTTTAAGGAAGGTATGCGCAAAGGAAAAGCTTATATAATTGAGCCGATAATGAAAGTCGAAGTTGTTTCTCCGGAACAATTTATGGGTGATATTATGGGAGATTTGAATTCCAAACGTGGTCAGATCGAGAATATGGAAGACAGAAATCAAGGTTCGGTCATTCTAAAGATCATCACCGGCAAAGTGCCTTTGGCCAATATGTTCGGCTACGCTACCCAATTACGCTCCATGAGCCAAGGAAGAGCGAACTACACAATGGAGTTCTCTCATTACGCTCGAGTACCCGAAAATATTGCCAAGGAAATAATTGATGGCAAAATAAAATAAAGATCCTTATAATTTTTCATTTCAAAGATGGCAAGTGCTGAGAAGAGTTTTATTCTTCAAATGGTCACCCCGGATCAAATTATCTATCAACAGGCGGTTTTGAAATTGATTATTTCAACTTCCAAGGGAGAAATAACCGTTTTACCTCATCATGCCCCGTTAGTCGCTTCCATCGCCCCCGGCGAAGCCAGAATTCTGGAAAAGGGCAAGGAGGAGGAAAGAGATATGGCGGTAAGTGAGGGCATTATAGAAATCAAAGACAACTTTGTTCGTCTCTTGGTTTCCAAAGCTCATCGCTTGGAAGAGTTGGATAGAGCTAAAATTGAGCAAGCCAAGAAAACAGCTGAGCAAATGATCGAGAAGGCAAAAAAGGTCGGTGCCGGTAAAAGAGAATTTGCTTTCTG
>CAIUEV010000110.1 GCA_903898335.1 uncultured bacterium
ATTTGGATCCGATCGGAACCTTGGTTATGGTGGTACTTATTTTTACCGCCGGGTTAGGTTTTGGTTGGGGTAAACCGGTGCCCGTTAATCCTTATAATCTTAAACACAAAAACGGAGATATGTGGGTCAGCTTGGCCGGTCCGTTTTCAAATTTCATATTGGCTTTGCTGGTGGCTTTACTGTTTGCGTTAATTTCTCCTACGGTTATCGCCGGTTGGAGTAATGATTTTGTTAATCTTATCAAGATATTGATTTCGGTTAATGTTGCTTTGGGAATATTCAACCTCATGCCCATTCCACCGTTGGATGGATCGAAAGTTCTTTTTTCGCTTCTTCCGCCCGGTAAAAACGAGATAAAAAATTTTTTGGAAAGATACAGTCTGATCATTTTTTTCTTTTTAATCTTTTTCGGTTTAAGTGTTCTCGGTCAGCTGTCCCGCTTTATAGTTAAAATGATACTTCTTTTGTCCAATTTAATTAATTCTTTGATTTATTAAAACCCATGGATAAAAACTCGGCGCTAAAACAGATGGAAGAAATGATCAAAAAAGAGATTGAAAGATTCAGAGAAGAAATTAAAAAAATTCATACCGGTCGAGCTACGCCTTTGTTGGTTGAGAATCTGACTGTCGATTATTACGGCAGTAAGGCTCCCATCAAGCAAATCGCTTCAATCAGTGTGCCGGAACCCAGGGTTATTACCATTTCTCCTTGGAACAAAGATGATTTGGCTAAAATCGAGAAAGCCGTTGCCGAATCCGATTTGAAAGTCAATCCTCAAAACGACGGAGTCGTGGTTCGAATAATCTTCCCCGCCCTGACCGAAGAGCGCCGCAAAGAGATGGTAAAAGTCTTGGGCAAAGAGAAGGAGAATGCCAGAATCGGAGTCAGAAAAGTTCGAGAAGAAATCGGTGATGAAATTAAAAAAGCGGAAGATCAGGGACAAATTTCCGAGGATGATAAATTTTCTTTAAAGGAAGAGATGCAGAAAATCGTGGATCGCGCCAACAAAGAAATTGACGGAATTGCCGATCAGAAAGAGAAAGAGATAATGACAATCTAGAAAAAAGTTCAAAGTTAAAAGTTCGTAAAGATTTTTCTAACTTTACAAACTTTCTAACTTTACAAACTTTCTAACTTTATAAACTTTAAACTATACCATGGGTAGAAGAAAGCTTAGGCAAAGACAAGCGGAAGAAATCGTTAAAAAGAGACAGAGCGAACATTTCTCTCTTCAAACTTTAAGAGGAATGCGGGATATATATTCTCACGAGGCGGAAGAGTGGGTTAAAGTCAGAAGAGCGGTGGATGAAATGGCGGAACGCTTTTCCTTCAACTATTTGGAGACGCCGATTTTGGAAAACCTCAAGCTCTATTTGCGAAACAACAAGGAAAGCTTCAGCGTGGTAAGCAAAGAGATGTATACTTTCGAAACCAAAGGAGGAGACGAAGTGGCCTTGAGACCGGAAATTACGCCCAGTATTGTCAGGGCTTATCTTGAGGACGGCATGCAGAGCTGGCGCCATCCGGTTAAATTATA
>CAIUEV010000111.1 GCA_903898335.1 uncultured bacterium
TCAATTCCTTTCAAGCTAAAATCGAGCGTTTGTCGGTAATGAGCTTTGAGAAGCATAATCCTTATCAAAAGCGGATTGTATTTTTTTATTGATTTATCTCTGAGGGTGTAGAAATTATTTAGCGATTTTGACATTTTTTGTCCCTCGATGGTCAAATGTCCGTTGTGAAGCCAAAATTTAGAAAACTTTTTTCCCGTTGCCGCTTCCGATTGAGCGATTTCATTGGTGTGATGAGGAAAAACCAGATCTATGCCACCGGCGTGAATGTCAAAAGATTTGCCCAAATATTTCATACTCATGGCGGAACATTCGATGTGCCAGCCCGGTCTTCCCTTCCCCAGCTCGGTCGCCCAGCAGACTTTGCCATCTTCCGGTTTCCAACTTTTCCAAAGAACAAAGTCGCCGGCATCTTCTTTCTCGTATTCGTCTTCGCCGAGCCGACGGTCGGCATTTTGTTTCAAGTTTTGTTTTTCCAATAAGGCTAATTTTCCGTAAGGCTTGAATTTTTTTATATTGAAATAAACTGAGTCGTCGCCGGCTTGGTAAGTGTAGCCTTTTTTTTCGAGAACTTTTACAAGCTCTATCATCTCCTTGATATGGTCGGTGGCGAAAGGGACAACGTCGGCCGGCTCAATATTTAGGGCTTTTAAATCTTCCGTAAAAGCTTTGAAATAAAATTGAGTGAAGTTTTTCAAGGACTTTTTTTCTTTCTGACTGTTGCGAATCGTCTTGTCGTCAACATCGGTAATGTTCATGACGTGAGTGACTTTGAACTTTCTGAATTTTAAATATCTCTTGAGGAGGTCAACAAAAATATAGGCGCGCAAATTTCCAAGGTGAACATAATTGTAAACTGTCGGTCCGCAACCGTAAAGACCAACTCTTCCCTTTTTTAGAGGTTTGAAAATTTCTTTTTTGCGACTGAGAGTATTATAGAGTTTGAGCATTTTTTTAAATTATCTTTGTTTATGCTAGCACGACGAAAATATTTGGAAAAGATTTTTTTGACCGGTTAGTTGTTTGTTCTTATCCTCTTAGGAAATTATAATTTTTTACTTCTCTTCATGAAAAATCCAAAAAAACACTTGCAGACCGCTTTGCTGCTAGTGGTTTTGTTTCTTGTGTTGGCCGTTTCCGATATTGTCTACTTCCCCATTTCTCATGAGCGCCTGGATTTTGTTCAACGCTTTATGGTTCGGCAAATAAACAAAAGCTGGGGCGAATATAGTGAATCAATGCCAAAGGAAAAAGTTAAAATTGTTTCCTATGAAAATTTTCTCGGTCAGTTTAATTTTTTGGAAAGACGTTTTGTGGAAAGAGTTTTTGCTATCGACCCCAAAGAGCTAGGATTTAAGGGCGCGTATTTTTCAAAAAAAACAGTGGATGATTTGGTCTTAATTCCTCAAAAGACTTTTGAGATGCCTGATGGTCCTTACGAAACGGGAATCAACTATATGCCCGGTTATGTTTATGCGGATTATGAAAAAATGATGGAGGCCATGGAAAAAGATTTGGGGAGACGCCTCTATATTGATTCTGCTTATCGTTCCCCTGGCTACCAAGGGGCGATTTTCTTCTACTATCTTGGCGAGAAAAATAATTATTCATTAAAGGAGAATGCCGGTTGGGTGGCTATGCCCGGTTACAGTGAACATGGTTCTGAGAACACAGCCCTGGACTTTATTAATCAAGATGGAATTAGTGGAGAGGGCAAGGATCAGACGTCGGAAACTTTTGAACAACTTCCCGAATACGATTGGTTGATGAAAAATGCGAGCAAATACAATTTTTATTTGACATATCCTCGCAACAATCCTTACGGGGTCAATTACGAATCCTGGCATTGGCACTGGGAGAAAAAATAAGGCTTTGATTTTGGTTTTTTTAAAGGTAAAATTCCCTGAAGTCTTTAAATATTAAAATTAAAAGATGTCTTCTTTTGAAAAACCCTCTTCCCTTCCCGATTCTCTCGATAAAAAAAACAAAGTTTCAGAAAGAGAAACTGAGACGAGAGAAGATGTCGCGGAATCGGTACTGGAGAGAGCTATTGAATTATCATGGAAAGTTAATGAGGGAAACAACGGAATTGTCTGTTTGCTTGAAATGGAAAAAATGGAAGAAGGAGTGAAAGAAGCTCTTTGTCAGTTAAATGAAAGAATTAGAGAAAAGGAATCGTTGGCGAATAAAGTGCTAAAAATTTATCGTCCCGGTGAGGGAGAAAAAGAGTTCGCCTTGCAGAAAGAATGTTGGGAAAGCATAGAGAGTAGTCCTGATAAAGATAAAATGATGCAGATTCCGGAGCCGCTGATTTTTCAGGATGTCGCAGTCAAAACCAAAGAAGCGCAGAATAGATTAGAAAAATGGGGATTCAAATTGCCTACTTTTACTTTGCCTAAAGAATTGGCGGAACGCCTTAAAGAGAAGAAAGAAGAGATTCCCGAAGGATTGGTTCGAGAAATTGATTTCACGGAAAAGGGCTTGAAAATAATTAATGAATTCATAGAAGAGGAAAAAAGAAGTGATTCAAAAAAAGTAAAATTTAAATTGCCGGAAGTAAGGGCGGAATTATTTTTGATGGACAGTATTTCCGGAGAAGATTTGGCCACGATTCTTTATCGCGAAGTCATTAAAAGACATCCGGGAGCTTCCGATTGGGGCAACAGTTCTGAAGGTATGAGTATTGATCAACTACAAGATAAGATTGCTCAAATTTTTGATTTTAAGCGGCCCGGGGGGAAACATGCTCGAGGGGAAGATAAAATTTTTGAGGAAGAAATGGTAAAAAGGCAAAACGCCTCGGAAGTCAGAAAGTATTTAATCAAGGAAACCGATTTCATGATTGATTCGGAGCAGTTTGATAAAATAGAGAAAACGATTACTCACTTGAATAAGGAAGGCTTTTATCATCGGGATTTGCATGAAAGAAATATAATGTTTGACGAGCAAGGAGAAGTTTATATGATCGATTTTGGCAGTGCCAAAAAAGAAAAGACTGCGAGAGACAGCGTTTACGAGGAAGGAGAAAAAGTTTTTATCAGAGATAGAAGCATAATTAACAAGTTGAAAATTTTTACCAATCCTCAGGAAAAAAGACAGGGTTTGGAAAAAACCGAGGGCGTTCAATCCGATTTTAAGCATTTGAACAACGTTGTCTGGCGAGTTGGCGGCGAAGAATGGAGAGATTTTTTGGCTGAGTTGCCGGAGAAAAAATTGACTCCGGCGGAAGCGGACAGTCTTCTTGAGGAGAGATCTTTGCTTTTCTTTAAACAGGTGGCCGGCAAACAAATAAACGATCTGAAAGAGATGGAGCTGCGAATAAAAATGTTTTTAGTCAGTGAGATTTTTGAGTGTCTTCCGGAAGAGGTGCAGTCGGAATGGGCAGAAAAATATTTGGAAAGCGAAGGCAAAAAGTATAGCGATTCAGCTTATCTGTTGGGAAAGTTAAATAATTTTCGATATTGGCTGGTAATAGAAAAAGGCCTAACCGTTAGGTCAGGCCGTGGCAAATAGAGTTTAGAAAGTAGCAAAGAATTTTTCCAATTTGGAACGAGAGAACCGAGCGACAACGGTTCCTCGAGATTCTTTGCGCAGGAGTATCTCCTCCGTTTTGGTGGAGAAACCGATTTTGTATCCTCTCTTGCGGAGCGCTTTCTTGAAGAAGGCGACTCCCTGTCTTCCTCTAATTTCCTCCTTCTCCGGGTTTGAATTTTTTTGCTTTGGTTGAGCCTTTAGCAACATAATATAAATCCTTCCTTCCCCGAGTCCCCTTTACCCTCCCGAATAAATTAAAAGTTCTAGGGACTAGGGTTTGTATAATCCTTTTTCTCTTTTGGCAAGAGATTTTAGAGCTACTTATTAATATTTGAAATTACATGTCTAATTTTTATTTAAAATCCAGTTGCTCGATGTTGTGGCTGTAAAGATAATCAAAATTATTTTCTTCTTTCTCTATTTCCTCTTCCAGTTCTTTTAGGGTTTTTCCTTCAAAGTTGGTGAAGCCGAGCGCCTCAAGTCCGTTTATTGTCATCATTTTGATAACCTCTTTGACGGGTAGTAATGTCGGATCGTTATGTTTGGCCTTTTGCAATAGTGCGGCAATTTTTCCCGCTTCCCAAATGTCCATTCGGTTGGAACTGGCTGCTCCGTCCGTACCCAATGCAACAGATGCACCCTCTTTCATGATTTTAGAAATCGGTGCGATGCCGGATCCCAACTTGGCATTGCTTAAGGGGCAATGAATTATTTTGGCACCCCTTTTCTTTATTATCTTAATGTCCTCATCATTTAAAAAGACGCAGTGGGCCAAGATTGTTTTTTTATCTAACATTCCAAGTTTGTCCAAATATTGCGTGGGGGTTAGACCGTGTGTTTTTTTGCAGTCTTCAATTTCTTTTTTTGTTTCCGCCAAATGGATATGATAAATCGCTCCGTATTTGTTTGCTAAATTTTTAGCTTTGATTAAGTTTTTTTTACTGACGGTGTAAATTGAATGAGGGGCGACGGCTACTTTTACCCAGTCGTCATTCTTGTATTTTTTTATTAAACTCTCGGTTATTTTCAAACCCACGTCAAAATTTTTAGCGCCGGGAGTGGGAAAATCAAGCAGACCTTCTCCAATTAGGGCATGTATTTTTAGTTCTCTGGCCGCTCTTGCCACTTCATCTTCAAAAAAATACATATCGGAAAAAACTTTAATTCCGTTGCGTTGCATTTCTTGGATGGCTTTTTTGGTATTTTTATAGACAAAAGATGGTTTGACATGTTCCCTTTCTTTCGGCCAAATATGATTTTCCAGCCACTCTTGCAAGGCTAAATCTTCTGCCAGTCCCCTAAAAGCGACCATGGCTCCATGGGTGTGGCAATTGACTAAAGGTAGAGAAAATTTTTGTTTCTTCATGGTTAATGGGTCAGTGATTCCAGATGGGATCAGTTTGCTATATTAGAATAAGCAAAATTTATTAATGGTTCCATATACTCATCACATTTGTCGTGATTTTTTTTAAAAAATTGTTCAATTTTATCGGCTGATTTTTCTAGAGTCACAATGCTCCCAAACTCGGGATCCTTTTTATTTTGCTGGAGATTTTTCGTGAACAAACTATACTTTTTGAGAAAATCATTTGATGTTTCGTTTAGAATAACTCGAAAAATAACAGCTGTCTTCTTTGTCTTTCCGCCTTGCTTAATATAGGCTAAATCAAAACTTTTTATACGACTATCGACCCCAACATCTATATTAAGTTCTTCCAAAAGCTCTTTTGAGATGTTTTTCTTCAGATCAAAAATTCCATCTTTTAGGTCGGAATTGTCGATTCCTCCGCCGGCAAGCTGATATATTCCTGCACGTGCGGTGTGCCCCCCCATTTCTCCCAAAATAATCTTATTGTCAGAAGTTTCTACCAGGCATGCAGTGAATATTACCCTAATTCCGTATCCATTCATATCTGAATCGACATTCTGGCAATAGAGATAATGTGCATAATCGGTTTTTTCTACAAGAATATTGTGATTAGTCTCATCTTCTTGGTTTTTTGTCATAGTAAAAACTTCTCCTCGCGTGTATTTTTTCCCGTCATTTAGAAGCGACTGCCAATATAAATCAACTTTCTTTTGCCATTCAACAGGCAATTCGATTGATTTATTGCTAAATCGAACTATTAATTTTTTATCCAGAGTTGATATTTCTACAGAATCCATGTCTTTATACTAACATAAATAAAAAATCATACGATATATTATAGAGAGTCTAGATAAAATAAATCATAAAATAAGCTCGTAAATTCTTTTTGCAAACTCATTTGCAGTTACACGAAATAAAAAATCACAATCCTGAGGTGATTCAAGAGGATATTCTATAAACTTGCCACTGCTAAGATATCCTTCCGGATCTACATACACAATTTTCAAGCCTTTATTCCTTGCTGCATGCTGAATCCGGCGTCTGTCTGCATGTGAACCAACAACGAATAGTGATTTGGCTTGCGGATGAAATTTTATTTTTGGAATAATGTGTGTTTCTTCATATCGACGAACAAATAATTCTTTTAGCCCCACCCGACTAACTAATCCGTCAAAATTGTTGGTTATAATGGGGCCAACAATGAGACCTCTATCGAACATCTCTCTCATCGTATAATAGAAGTCAGTCTGCGGTGCAGTAAAACATTTTCTATAGATCTCGCTTAACTTTATGATTGAAGATTGCGGATCTTTAATTAAATCTGCGACTATTCTGTCTTCATATGGGTCAAATATAAAATTTCCAGTCTCTGGATTTGTGACGTTGTAAAGCCTATGTAGATAATTCAGCGGGGGAATTCCAGCTTCAATGGAAGGCCCACAGCCGAGCTCAAATTGAGCAGGAAAAAAATCTTTGAGTTTGCTCCATTTATTAATAGACGGATTTCCTCTTGTGTCCTTTACTCGGATTCCTGTTTTAAGAATTTTCCATGGTTTATCGAGAAAATTTTTTTTTCTTGTTCATTTTTAATTATTGGCGTAACGGGCGGCGTAGTTGAAAGCGTAGAAATATTTTTGCCAAGATTCATCGGTGGATTGATATTCGTTGTCGAAAGCTAAATAATCAATCAGAATTTCTTTCATTCGGAGAATTTCTTTTAAACGGTATCGGTTTTTTGGATCTTCCACTGTAAGATAAATAAGTTCCAAAGCTCTTTCCATAGCCTTCCAACTGTAATCAGCATTATCTTTATTTTTCCATTTTATAGATCTTTCGACCTCGCTACCAATGTTTGCCATTTGTTCAAAAAAGGAAAGCTCAAACCAACGACCGGCAGCTAATTCTTGATGTTGAAAATTCATTTTGTGACAAGTTTATTGACGATGGAAATTATTTTTTCACGAATTTGTTTGTCGTCGACACCGCGAGATCGATTATTTTGTGATGGTCTTAGGTTGATCATAGAATCAAATTCGACAAAATCTTCCCCTGAAAGATCCGGATAGAGATTGATTCCCCATAGGCTTTCTTGCTTTGATTTATTTTCAAGCAGTAACTTCTCTTCATCCGCATGAAGTTCGGCGTCGACAACCATAATCTCTTTATCGATATCAACGACTGCCTTGACCAGACTATCAAACATTTTTTCAGACATTGTTTTCAACTCCTCAATAGAGATTTTTTTATCGATGATTTTCATTGCTTTGAAATTATTTTCTTACCATTGTTAGTGAATGATAGCATATCGAAAAACAAAAAGCGAGAAAATTGATTTTGCGATTTAAATTATTTTTTGTTTATTAACTAAAAAACTTTTTAATTTCATTTTTTCTCATTATACTTAAATAAAGTAAAATTAATGCAAACAAAAATAAAAATGTTACCAAAAAAAGAAAAGAGAAAACTTTTGAAGCTTTCGGTTTTTTTCGCCATAGGATTGGCTTTTGTGTCGGTTTTTGTTGTCTATGGTGTTTTGGGAATTAATTCGCAAGAAGAAAATAACAACACAGAAGTTGCTTATTCTCAAAATTCGATTGGGAAAGAACTTTTAAAATCAGTTTCAAAGAAAAAATCGACTAAGAAAAAGAAGAAAACTAAAATTGCTGATAGCTCTGCTGTTTTTGTCGCTTCCGCTACTCCCTCTTCCTCCACCTCCCCTCCTCCGCTAGATTGTCCGGAAACCAGCCAACTGATGTGGAATGGTCAAAAATTTTATTGCCTTCCACAAACAGATCATTATTCATTAAGTGTTTCTGTAACTGGTGATGCTACAAAAACAATAACTATAGCAAGAAATGAAACAACTGATATTTCCACGAGTTTTATTGATAAAGACACCCTTTACACTGCCGGCAGCGGAATGAATTTGAGCGTTGATAATGCTTTTTCGATAGCAAATAAGGGTGTGACGAATGATATGCTGGTCGGAACGGACATCTCAACCGTTGGAACGATTACCTCCGGAGTTTGGAATGGAAGCGCCATCGCCGTTTCAAGCGGAGGAACGGGCTCCACTAACGGATCAATAAGCGGAACGGGAGAGCTGGTTTTTTCCTCCGGTGGGACGAACCAAAACATCATTCTTCTCCCCAGTGGGACAGGAGGAGTGGGGATCGGTGTCACCGCACCAACTTCCAAGCTGGAAATAAAAGGAACGAATTCAGAGGCGACTGTTGATTCGACAGATAAAGTCACTAATGGAAGTTTTGCTACCAATTCCACTTGGACTTTTGGAGCCGGCTGGTCTTTTGATGCGGTTAATTTGGAAGCCGATCACGCTGTTGGCAACACGGAAGACTTGGAGGAGAATGTTTCTGCCGTTTCAGGAGAAGTTTATCAGGTCACTTTTACAGTTAAGAATTTAACGGGTGGCCAGATTGTTCCCTCGATTGGCGGCGGAATCGGAACAGCTGTCTCTTCCAACTCCACTTCCATTCAGTACATTACTGCAATCTCAAACGGAAACTTGAAATTCACCCCCCTGACTAATTTTGATGGATCAATCGACGATGTTGTTGTGAAAAAAGTTAATTTCTCGCAGGCTTTACTTTCTCTTCGTAATAGTGATGATTCAGTCAATCTGGAAATCAGAGCATCCACCACGTCCTTTGATAATACCTATATCGGTAAAGACGCTGGAAAATCTCAGTTGACAAATGTTGGTGAAAACACGGCTGTTGGAAAATCGGCCATGATGTATAACACAACCGGTTATTACAACAGCGCTTTCGGTTCTTCCGCTTTGAAAAACAACACTTCCGGAGTGGCCAATCAGGCTTTTGGCCGAAACGCTTTGAGCTCAAACACCACGGGCTGGTATAATGTTGGAGTCGGCTATCAAGCCTTACAGGCGAATGTTTCAGGTCAATACAATACTGCTGTCCAGTCTTCCGCCCTCTTGAGCAATACAACCGGAAATTACAATTTGGGTATAGGATTTGAATCTCTTAAAAATAATTTAACCGGAGATTCCAATATTGCTTTGGGCCATCAAGCCGGTTATTCAAACACTACTGGCGCCAATAACTTTTTTGGAGGCAATCAATCAGGTTACAGCAACGCGACCGGTTCAAATAACGAATTTATTGGTCATCAATCAGGCTACAGTAATTCAACCGGATCGGGTAACGTTTTCTTGGGACATCAAGCTGGATATTATGAGACCGGAAGCAATAAATTGTTTATTGACAACGCTAAGCGATCTTCCGAGTCAGATGCCAGAAGCAAAGCTTTAATTTATGGAGTGTTCGATGATGTGGTGGATAATCAGCTCGTGAAAATCAACGGGGGCTTGGTGGTTGGTTCTCCTTCGGGTGGTAATCAAGGGGCCGGAACAATCAATGCTCAATTCCTTGCCGATGTATTTGGTGTTCATGTCTCTACCATAAATCGATGGAGAAGAGGGGAGAATCCTACGTTGTCAATCTTATTACA
>CAIUEV010000112.1 GCA_903898335.1 uncultured bacterium
CAACGATGGACTCGTTGTTGACTTCCACCAAAGAAAAAGAGTTTTCGTCAGAAAGATCATAGCGGCCACTATTACCGCTGTTTCCACTGATTATGAAATCTATGTCATTTTTTATTTTATGTTGGAAACTGTGTTCGTGACCGGAAATGACCAAATCCACTTTGTAAGTTGCCAAAATATTCAGTAATCTGTCGCGGGAAGTTTTGCTGCAACTCATGTCGTGGCAATCTTTCGCCGATTCCTCAAAAAAAGTGACGGGAGGAACGTGGGTGACAACTATTTTATTCGGTTTAACGGTCTTTTTAAGGTCGTTTTCCAGCCAATTAAGCTGAAAAACATCGATGTTGTGTTTGGTCGGATAATCGGAGGAGAGCAGAACGAAATGAGTATTTTGATGATCGAAAGAATGATAAAGTTTGGGTTTTTCGTTTAGAGCCCAATTCCGATTCCATAGAGTTCTCGACCAGATATTGATACAACGAAAGCCGCAATCGAAATCGTGCTTGCCGAAGGCGATGTAGGTTTTTTTAAAATTTGCGCCGGTGACATTTTTAAAAGTATTCACCCAATTTTGATAGGTGTAGATATTCTTACTGGAAGTTGACATGATGTCGCCCGTAAAAACGGCGAAATCGGGATTTTGCTTTTTGGCCAGTTTTGCCATTAAGGTCATTTCCGGTTTAAAGCCGGTTTTCATATCTTCGGAATCACCCAGGGCAACAAATTTGAAATTTCCCGTCTCGTTGCCGGCCAAGACAGGCGTAGAAAAAATTAGCAGAAGAACGCCAATAAAAAAAATCTTTCTGAAAAACATTTATTTCTTGTTTGGTTATCTTTTATCCGTCTCGTTATCGTAACACAAAAAAACAAAAACCCCTCGTTTTGCAACGAAGGGTTTTCGCAAGATACAAGATAACAAAAATTTCTTAGAATCTTTTTTGAGGCTGAGGTTTGGCGATATCGACTTTGATTTTTCTGCCTTCAAAGTCTTGTCCGTCGAACATTTCAACCGCTTTTTGGGCTTCTTCTTCCGTCTTCATTTCCACGAAACCGAAACCTCTGGATTTTCCAGTGTATCGATCGGTAATGATTTTGGCTGAAACCACTTCGCCGGCTCCGGCGAAGAAATCCTGCAAGCTGGCCTCAGTTGAGCTGAAAGGCAAACCGCCGACAAATAGCTTTTGGTTCATTTTCGCAAATTTAGGGAACTTAGATCCTTAGTCGACCGAATTGTTTCTAAAGATATGTCGTCATAGTATCATAAAAATAAACCTTGGCAAGGGTTTGAAATGTTTCGAATGAAATAATCTTCTCTTTTTTTATTTTATTGCTATAATATCTAGAAATAAATGAGCAAAAAAATAAAATGCCAAAAAACAGTTTCAGATCAAAAAGAGAAAACGGAATAGAAAAAATAAGGTTTCTCTATGCGGCTATCGGAGTTGCCATACTTTCGATTTTTTTGGCCAATTTGGAGGTCAACTTTATCTGGTTGAAGGATTTTACGGCTGATTTTAGGGATAGTATTGTTAAATACGAACTTTCTCAGGCCAGCCACGTGGCGGGAATGATGAAGGAAGAAGTCCTTAGAGAAGTTTCCAATGTTGAAGATCTTGCCGAGGGATTAAAGTCCGTCAGTGCCGATGAGAAATACAAGAAAGTTCTTGTCGGAACATTTCTTCGAAAAAACCACGACCTGAGAGAGGTTTCAATTTTCAATTTGGACGGTCAAGAAGTCGAGAGATATTCCAGAAGCGAAATCTCTTCCAGTGACGATTTGAGCAACTTGGCCGGGGATGAACAATTCGAGAAAACCAAAACCGGAGGAAGCCAGATCAGCTCGGTAAAGTACAATGATAAGCTTGAACCTTTTGTTGTCATTTCCTCGCCGGTATTTTCTTTCGGTAAGGGCGACCTTGAAAAGATAGTTATGACCAAATATTTTTTGAGAGGAATGTGGGAAATTGCTCTTGAAATGAAAATCGGTAAAACCGGTCGTATCTCCGTGTTTGATGAAAAAGGCGTGCTTATTGCCGATCCGGAGCCGTCCAGAGTGCTCAAGAAAACGGAACTTTCGAGCATTGGTCCGGTTAGAGCGATTATGAACGATCAGGAGGGAAAGGAGATGGAAAGCTGGGAAAGCTACGGGCATCTTTTTATGAACGAGGAACAGATGCGCAGTTTTTCTTTAAATGGAGAAAGCTATCATAACGAGAAAGGAATAGAGGTTGTCGGAGTGGCGGTGCCGCTCGATCTGAAGGGCAAGCGCTGGGGGGTTTTAGTGGAACAAAATTTGGAAGAGGCGGAAGCGCCGATTAGTCAAGTTAATCGTTGGCTTATCATTTTTATGGTGGCCAATTTATTTACGGTGGCGATTCTGATTTGGGTGATTTTGATTTTGCGTCAAGCCAATAAAAAACTGATTTACAGTCAATATATTTTGGAAATTGCCAAGGACAAATCGGAAGATGAAAAGAATAAGACTTTTTCCATTATAGCCAATTTTGTTGATCCGGTCATTGTGGTTGACAGCAGCTGGAATTTGACTTTGATTAATCCGTCAGCTCAAAAGATATTCGGACTTTCGGCTAAAGATTTGGGAAAAAGAATTGATTTTTCCAAAGCCGGATTTTCTTTTGATGCTTTCAAAAATATTATTCCCGTTACATTTGAGACAAAATTGTTGGAAAAAGACGAAAACGGAATAGTATCTTTAGAGGAAGTCTTGGTTGGTCGTCGCGATCCGGAACAAAAACTTTCCGAATCGGCTTTGACGGGAAGCGTCAGAAATGAGTTGGTTTACAAGGTTCTTTCTCGTCCGGTGGCGGACACGGATAAGGTCTGCTATGGACATATGAAGATTTTTTATAATCTGACCAGGGAGAGAATGGTTGATCGGATGAAGTCGGATTTTGTTTCTATTGTGGCACATCAGCTCAGAACTCCTTTGTCGGCCATCAAATGGGCGATCGGAATGGTGGTGAGCGGTGATGTCGGTAAAATCAGTTCGGAGCAAGAAACTTTCTTGCGCAAAGGTTATGACAGTAACGAGAGAATGATTAACTTGGTAAATGATTTGCTAAATGTATCTCGTATTGAAGAGGGGCGATTCGGATTCTCGTTCGAGAAATTCGATTTTCAGGAAATTATGAATAATGTGGTTGCCAATTTGGAAGGGGTGATCGCTCGCAAACACCTCAAGGTTACTTTGGATAAGAAGGTGAAGTTGCCGATAATTTCTTTGGACAAAAATAAAATTGAATTGGCTTTACAAAATATTGTTGATAATGCGGTCAAATATACTCCCGATTTTGGTGAAATCAATATCGGGTTTGAGCTGAACAAGGAATTTTTAAAGGTGAAAGTCAAGGATAGCGGAGTGGGAATTCCCAAAGTTGATCAAGAAAGGCTTTTCAGTAAATTTTTCCGTTCCTCCAATGTGGTAAAAATGCAGACGGAAGGTTCCGGCTTGGGACTCTATATCGTTAGAAATATAATAGAGAAACACGGCGGTAAAATCGGAATTATCAGCGAAGAGGGCGAAGGGACTGAGGTTTTCTTTGAATTGCCTCTTAATAAAAAAGAAAATAATTTTTAATTAGTTTTCAAAGAATGCGACGAATTTTTACGGCTCTTTCAATTATATTTGCGTCTTTAGCGGTGGTGGCGGGAATTTTTATCTGGCAAAAAAAGGCGATTGAAAATTCTTCCGGGACGGAAACCAGATATCGAATCGGATTGTTGCAGATGGCGCCGATAGTCAGCCAGAATATGGATGGCTTTCGATCCGGAATGGCCGATTTGGGCTACAAAGAAGGTCAAGATGTGACTTATTTCTACCGAGACGCCAACGGAGACCTGGAAAGACTCAAGGCTTACGCTCAGGAGATGGCTAATCTCGATTTGAATGCGATTTTTGTTAACACTTCACCTTCGGCTCTAGCTATCAAGGAGGCGACTAAAGACAAAAAAGTGCCGGTGATTTTTTCCATGGTAGCCGATCCGATCGGGGCGGGAATTGTCGCCAATCAACAATCTTCGGAAAACAATTTTACCGGAACCAGCTGCGCCTATATTGAAATTGCTCCGAAGAGGCTGGAGTTCTTGAAGAAAGTTTTACCGGATGCGAAAAAGGTTCTTCTCCCCTTCAGAAAAGAAGACAAGTCAGCCGGCCCGGCCACGGAAAAAATATTGGCGGCGGCTGGACAATTCGGCTTGGAAATAATACCGGTTGCAATCAGCTCCAAGGAAGACATAGAAAAAATTTTAGCTGATTTGAACAAGGAATCGGCAGACGTTATTATGGATCCGGGAGATTCGATGGTGAGTTCGATGGCGGAAAAGATCGCTCGGCGTTCTTTGGAAGTAGGTGTTCCCTATTTTGCCCTTTCCAAGGGTGAAGTAGAAAAAGGAGCTTTAGCCGGTTACGCCGTTGATTATTTTGACTTGGGTAAACAGACTTCTTTAATCGCCAGCCAAGTGCTTTCGGGCACGGAGCCGAAGGACATTCCTTTTGAAAGACCGCGTAAATGGTTTTTTTCCGTTAATTTGCGATCGGCCGAGGCTTTCGGTCTGGCGATTGATCCGATTGTACTTGAGGAAGCGGATTTGGTAGTGAGATGAAGCCTTTGGCAAGTAAAAGCTGAAAGTTGAAATAAATTATAAAATAGGGATAAACTGATTAGTTAGAAAGTTCATAAAGTTCATAAAGTTCATAAAGTTAATAAAGTTCATAAAGTTAATAAAGTTCATAAAGAAGCCTTAGTAGCCGACGTTGAAGCTCTATAAATTTAAATGCAAACAAAAAAAATAATTCTATTACTTGCGATTATGAGCTTGGCCGTGACTTCTGCTCCGGTGAAAGCTTGGATTGAGCCGTTAACTTTGCCGCCAGGAAATAATGTTTTTGCTCCAATTAATTCTTCCGCTTTCGGTCAATCCAAAGTGGGTGGTTTGATTTTGAATTTGGGAAATGCGGCTAACGGACTTATCGTTCGCTACGGTTTGGTTGGAATTGGAACCGATAATCCTCAAGCGGAATTGGATGTAGCTGGAAAAATAAAATCTACCGGCCTTAAAATAAATTCCACTACTCGGGGGGTGCTGCTTCCTCGAACCACGCCTGATAAAATTACTGCGCCAGCAGAGGGAATGATAATTTACAACACGGCTCAGAAGAAGTTCTATTTTTTCACTCAAAACGTTTGGAAAAGCGTAGAAGAAGCGGTGACGGATGAAAGAAAAGTAATCGAATATTCCGATGGAGAAGGCAGAATAGATGACTATTATTGTAAAAAAAAGAATATTACCACTGACGGCATGCAGGAAGCTTGGGCAAACATCAATGAAGGCAAACTCTGCGGTGCAAACGACAAAATCTGTCAAACGGGAGAATGTAAATTAATTTCTTGCGGCATAGATTTCTACAAAACCGCGCTCACCTGTTCTGCTGTTGGCATCGGCTACTACTCCCCCGCTGCGGACAATAATCGTTACGCTTGCACTAATAAACCAGCAGGGCAGACACTCTCAACCGGTGGTACAATAACTTATTCGGGAGATTATGTTATCCACACTTTTACAGGTAGCGGAACATTTACTACGGGAGCAAACATCTCAAAAGTCGAAGTTTTAGTTGTGGCCGGTGGCGGTGGCGGTGGCGGTTTTTACAACGGTAACGTAGGAAGAGGTGGTGGCGGAGCTGGCGGTCTAATCCATAGTTCAAATTTTTCCGTTAACCCTGGTCAACCAGTATCTGTGACTGTTGGTCAAGGTGGAGCAGGCGGCCAAAATTCCAATGGAGGAAACGGAGGAAATTCTGTTTTTGGTAGCTTAGTAGCTATAGGTGGAGGGGGTGGAGGAAATTTTAATTCAAGAGGAAACAATGGAGGCTCGGGCGGTGGATCCGGATATTCTAATACGGGAACGCTTTTACCGGGTGGATTAGGAACTTTGGGGCAAGGTAATAGCGGGGGCATAGGAGACTATGGGCCAGATGATTCTTGTGGAACCGCAAATGATGGAGCTGGAGGCGGCGGAGGAGCAGGAGCTTCGGGTTTTAATGGATATCCTCAGTTCGGAGGTGGTGCAGGAGGGATTGGATTACGATTTGACATTAGCGGGAGTCAAACTTATTACGCTGGAGGAGGAGGAGCAAGCGGAACTTCTTATTGTGCTTTTACTCCAGGTGGACCAGGTGGCTTGGGCGGTGGAGGGGCCGGAGCTTCTTGCGCTTCAAATGGGCCATATTCCGGAGCTCCCAATACTGGAGGAGGCGGAGGGGGAGGCAGCTGTGGAAGTCTCGGTTCATATGTAGGATGGAATGGTGCCCCTGGTGGCTCCGGGATTGTGATTGTCAGATATCCTAAACCTTTCTCAACGACATATACTTCATCGGGCGGCGGGGCAAACAACTGTGATTGGAGTTGCTCTTCCGGCTATGTTCGAAGCGGTTCGAATTGCGTATATCAAAAATAAAGAAGTGAAAAAATAATCAAGAATCTAATTAGAATGTCTACAAAAATAATAGAAAAAAAGATATGGTTAACGATTTTTTGCGGAGTCGCTCTCGGTTTTTTTCTGTTTGCTTGCTCCAAGGATATTCATGCTTGGATTGAGCCGTCAACTTTACCGCCGGCAACTGACTTAACCGCGCCGATAAACTCTTCCGCAATCGGCCAATCAAAAATCGGCGGACTGATTTTGAATTTGGGTGGAGCGACTCACGGCTTAATTGTTAAATACGGACTGGTTGGGATCGGTACGAATAATCCTCAATCGGCTTTAGATGTTGTCGGTACCATAATCGGTACGGGCTTGGAAATCAATTCCGAAACGGAGGGAGCTTTGATTTCCCGAATGACGACTGATCAGAGAAATGCCATTTCCGGAGCGGAGGAAGGCATGTTGGTTTACAACACAACCGAGAGGCGATTCAATTATCACACTGCCGGTTCGTGGAAAGTCTTGGGTGACTCCGGCTCTTCTTCAATTTTTAGAATCACAACCGAATACGCGGTCGGTGATGGTCGGACCGGTGACTATTACTGCAAAAAGAAAAATATTACCGACGGGAACCAACAGGAAGATTGGATAAATATTAATGATGGTAAAATTTGCGGTGCGGGTGAAAAAATTTGCGGTGCCGGAGAATGCAAAGACTTGTCTTGCGGAATCGATTTGTACAAAATCGCGCTCACCTGTTCCGCCGTCGGTACAGGCTACTACTCCCCCGCTGCCGACAACAATCGCTACGCTTGCACCAACAAATCAACCAATTCAAGCTACACCGGTTCGGGCGGTGGGACAAACAATTGTCCGTGGAGCTGTGACGGAGGGTACGTAAAAAGCGGAGAAAGCTGCATTCCCAGTTTTACTTGCGGAACTTCTCAAGTTACCGATTCGGGCGGAAATGTTTATGATACTGTTCAAATTGGCAGCCAATGCTGGATGAAACAAAATATGCGAGTGGGCAACAAATTAGCCTCGGGGGCTACCATGCCGACAAACAACGGAGTGGTTGAAAAGTGGTGCTACGCTAACAACGATGTAAATTGTACCACTTACGGTGGTCTGTATCAATGGGATGAAGCGATGCAATATTCAACGATTGCAGGGGCTCAGGGGATTTGTCCTACCGGATGGCATATACCGACCGATGGTGAGCAATTCACTTTAGAAAATTATTTGAAAGATGCAGGCCAGACTTGTGTTGTGACGAGTACTCTCTGGCAATGTTCTCCGGCTGGGACAAAACTTCAAATTGGGGGATCTTCCGGGTTCAACGCGCCAATAGGAGGATTTCGTGATCTAACGACAGGATCTTTCTATTTGCTGGGAGCTATAACTGAGATTTGGTCTTCAACTCAGGATGGAACGGGGGCTTGGAGTCGAATGATGAATTCAGGATATGCTTTGATAAATCGAGGAATTACTCAGAAAAATTACGGCTATTCCGTTCGCTGTCTAAAGAATTGATTCATAATATTTTTTCAATATGAATAAAATTATTGTTTTTCTAGCTATTTTTGTCGGGGTTTTCTGCTTTAACTATTTTGCAAAAAATAGTGGAGTTGTTAACGCTTGGCTGGAAAGCGGTTTAGTCTCCGAGGGCTCCAACATTTTCGCTCCACTTAATTCTTCCG
>CAIUEV010000113.1 GCA_903898335.1 uncultured bacterium
ATTTTTAAAGAACGCAGGATTATGGAAGAAAAATTGAAATTGTCAAGAGCTATTGAAAATTTTAAGCCTTTTTGCGACCCCAAATCTGTTTTTGCTTTAAAAAGCTGGACTTTTTTCTTCTTTTGTTGTAAAAATCTCAGTCAAGTTAAATTGACCGACTCTTTAAAAAGGTTCTCATCTTTACAACGCGCAACCTACCGACCTGGTTTGGTGGTTTGCTTGTTTACCCAAGGAAACAAGAGAAGGAGAATGAAAAATGCAAGAGAAGAGACAAAAAGCGGTTGAGATTTTCAAGGAAACCGGTGGCGGCATCGTTGAAAGAGAAGACTCGATTGAAGTCTTCTTCAAAGAAGCCAATCCCGAGCTGGTCTCCGTTGCCGTTTTTAAGGCAATTGAGGCCGGGCTTGAACCGATAGTCGATTGCCACGCCAAGCGCGTCGGCATCTGGCTGTAATCGCTAGAACCATCAGGCGTCAGACAAAATATTTGTCCGGCGCCTTTTTTTATTCAAAAAATTCAAACTGTGGAAAACTTTGCGCCCTATTTTTTTTCCCTATAAAATTGAAACACCCAAACATTTGTTCGGGTAAAAAATTAAAAATATATGGAAAATCAAAACGTTGGCGCCACCGGCGGTTTTTTTGACCCCACCAAAAATCTGCGCCCAATAGAAAGAAAAGAAACCGACTACGGTAAGCTGATCAATGCGGCTCCTCTTCAGGTTAACCAAAGGATGGAAACCGAAACCAACGACCGTTACGGTCCGGAGGAGAAGAATAAAGAGCGCAGAGAGGAACGAATCAAAAGAGAGAACTTGCTCAACTACTACGATGCCGAGTTGAAACATGCCGAAAGAGAATTTCGCATTGTCAGCAAAGAGCTGGATGAGCTGGAAAACAAGGTTAGAAATGAGGAAAAGGAAGTTAGTATCTTGGTGGAGGAGGAAAGAGATTTAAAACTGAAATTGGCGCTGGTCGTCAAACGATTACGTCGTTTCCAGTTCGAACTCCGAGTTCATAAGGGAGAACAGATGGAGAAGAGAATTGTCAAAAGACGTTGGGAAGATACCCTGAAAGAAGCGGAGGCGAAAGTTAAGAAAATCAAGTACGGAGATTGGAAAACCATCAGAAAGTAATTTTAAGCCGTTTGAACTTATAATCAAAAAAAATGACTGAAAAATCAACCTTGGACAAGATTTGGCAAGCGGTGCTGGGAGAAATGGAGCTTTTGGTCGGCAAGGCAAACTTCTCCACTTGGTTCCAGAACACCGGCCTCATCTCCATGGAGGACGACGAAGCCGTTATCCAAGTGCCAAACGCTTTCGTTAAGGAATGGTTGGAAGGTAAATACAAAAAAGAAATTCTGAATTCTCTCAAAAAATTTTGCAGTCAGGTGAAATTGATTCATTACTCAATCGGGGTTTATCGTAAAGTCGAAAATCGCAACGCTCCGGTTTGCCAGCCAAGCCAGAAGAACAGAAAAAATTCTCTGAGCAAAAAAACGGCTCTCCATTTGAATCGAAAATTTCAAAATCATCCATATTCTCTTCAGGAAAGAACGGGACTAAACCCTCGCTACACTTTCGATTCTTTCATTATCGGCAGCAACAACGCTCTCGCCGAAGCCGCCTCCAAGGCGGTAGGGGACAACCCGGGAAAAAAATACAACCCTCTTTTTATTTACGGTGGAGTGGGATTGGGCAAAACTCATCTGCTGCAAGCGATCGGCAATGAAATTCTCAGTCAAAATGCCGATAACAGAATAAAGTATGTCAACTCCGAAGCTTTTGCCAACGAACTGGTCGGCTCGATTCGCAAGGGAGTAATAGCGGATTTTAAAGAAAAATACCGTCAGATAGACGTTCTCCTCATCGATGACATTCAATTCATGGGAGGCAAAGAAAAAACTCAGGAAGAATTTTTTCATCTCTTCAACCATCTCTATCAGGCGGGCAAACAAATTGTAATTTGCAGTGACCGGCCGCCGAGAGAAATCGCCACTCTGCAAGATCGCCTCTGCTCCCGCTTTGAAGGCGGTATGATGGCCGATATTTCTCAACCCGATTTGGAAACCAGAATCGCAATTCTAGACACCAAAGCTCGAGAGCAGAATCTTGATTTGGATAACGAAATTTTGGGATATATCGCTTCGAGAATTCAAAACAATATTCGCGAGCTGGAAGGAGCGCTCAACAAGTTTATCGCTTCCTGCCAACTGCAAAATCTTGAGTTCAATCTGAAAAACGCCAAATCGACTTTAGCGGACATGATGAGCAGCACCTCCAGGAAAAAAGCGGTTACCCCTCAACATATAGTTAAAAAAACGGCTAAGTTTTTCAATCTGAAGATGGAAGATCTGCTAAGCTCCAGCCGACGCAGCGAAATTGTCAAACCTCGTCAAATTGCCATTTTCTTAATGCGAAAAGAGGGAAATTTTTCCTATCCGGCCATCGGCGATTTCTTCAAAAAAGACCACTCAACCATTATGCACTCCTATAACAAGATCAAAGACGCAGTCAAACGTGACGAATCTTTGATGAGAGAGATTAACGCCGTCAGAGATTTCATTTATCGTGAGGCCTAGAGAAGAAGACGAACGGTTCCCAACATATCCGTTCTTTTGATCCTGACGGATTTCTGTTCCAACCGACCGAGCGTTGCCTTGGTCGGATGGCCGTACATATTTTTTTTACCGACGGAGATTATGGCTTCCTTCGGTTCAACCGCTTTCAAAAATTCCTCGCCGGTAGCGAAGCGACTGCCATGGTGGCCGACTTTTAAATAATCGGATTTCAACTCCTCTCGATTTTTCAGCAGCAATATTTTTTCCGTCCGCAAAGTGGCATCGCCGGTCAAAAGAAGCGACCGAGGCTCAAACATCTTAATGATAACGCTTTCATCGTTAAGATCAAAAATTTTATTCTGCGCAAAGTCAAGCGAAGGAGCCAGTATTTTCAAGCGAAGAGGATATTTTTCCGATGGTCCGGAAAAAATCAACTCCTGTCCTCTCCTGGCGAGGATAATTTTCAAGTCGGTTGCCGCCACCCGGTCGGCGAAGATTTTCTCCAAAGAATAAGGGGCTCCGGTTTTTAAATAGGGAACGACCAGATTTTCCACTTTGTATTTTTCAAAAACCGCGATCAAGCCTTCAAGATGATCTTGATGGTAATGAGTCAGAAAAACAAATTCGATTTTTCGGTCGAAAAATGGCATTTCCTTATCCAAAGCCGAAAGAATTTTTCTTCCCGGTCCACCGTCAACCAAGATCTGAAAACCGTCACCGGGGTAGTTAATCAAAATCGCGTCCCCCTGATCAACATCCAGAAAGGCGACATTGGGCGATTGACCGGTTTCCCAAAAATAAGCCAGAGAGAAAACCGATATGGCCATAATCGGAAGAAGACAAAGACCGATTATTTTTTGCCGCTCACAATAAAACAAAACGGAAAAAATATTTTTTCTGAACCGGAAAAAACGAGAATTTCCAATTTTATTCCGCTTGGATTCCCAATATTCGGGATCGGAAAATTTCTTAATTTTTATCAGCAGCAGAGAGTAAAAAACATATTTTCGAAAAATAAAATTCAGCAACATTAAAACCAGATAAATCGCAAAAAGCATCCAGGGAGATATCCTTTTTTCGGAAAAGGAAATCGGTATTTCCAGAAGACGCTCGTTAATCCAAAAGATCAATTGCCAGAATAAGTGCAACGGATAGATCAAGATTTCGTCAAAGCCCCTTGCCGATAAGCTCGATAGTCCGATCAACGTATTACCGAAGATGAAAATCAAGCCCCAAGGTAGCAGAAGAGAAATTAGCGGCGCCAAGACAAGATTGGCCAAAGGAGCAATCCAAGGAACGGTTCCAAAATAAAAAGCGGCCAATGGCGTAGTGAAAATTCCGACCGTCAATCCGAAGACCGCAGCCGATCCCAGACCGACCAGACGACCGCTCCGCCCCCAAAAAATCAGCTTATTCAAATAAGGAAAAATAAACAACATTGAAAAAACGGCCAGATAGGAAAGTTGGAAACCGATATCCGCCACCGGAGCAAGCGGATTTTGAATCGTTAAAATAAGAAAAGAGAACCAGAAAATAAAAAACGGATTGGGCAGGACACCGAAATAAATAAAAAAAATGGTCATCATCCCCATCAGACCGGCTCTCTCCGCGCAGGCCGGCGCACCGGAAAGCAGCAGATAAAAACCCACCAACAATAAATTGAAAACCAGAGAAAAAAGCGGCCGGATCCCCAAACGCGAAAAAATCGCACTGAAAATAAGAATCAGAAAAGTCACATGGGAACCGCTGATTGAAAGAATATGCACCAATCCGCTTCTGGAAAGAGGCGAACGCACCGAATCGGGAATTTCCCCCTGATCGCCCAGCACCATGGCCTTAATCACTGAGGCTTCCGGCTCTCTAATCGAAAAGTTTATCTGTTTTTTCATTGTTTCTCGCCAAGAAGCAAGGTGCGCCAGAACAGACTCACTCCGAGAAAGATTGTTCTTATCGAATGAATAGTCAATTATTTCAGGCTCTTGAACGAAGACAAAGATATTTTTCCCCGCCAGAAACAGAGGATAAGAGAAATTAGATTCATTGTCTTCCTCCGGTATTTTTATTTTTCCTTTGAATCTTATGCGACTGAGATAATCAAGTCGATAGTTTGAGTGCGCCAAAATCAGCAGCAGACGACCGGTTTTATTTTGACTGAAAGAATCGGACTCGATTTCAACTTCGACAAAAGTTTTTTCCAGTCTTTGGCTTGGCCAAGAAACTATCTTGCCTCTTAGCTCCAGCTTCTCACCCGCTAAAGAACAAATATTATCTTTGGGGCAAACCAGAAATTCATTACCGGCCGAATAAAAACCGATCAAAGATCCGGCGGCAAAAAGCCAAAACCATTTTTTGATACGAGATTTAAAATCCAAAAAACAAAAAATTAAATTTTACTTTTGGATTTTAATAAAAAAGACTTAAAATTTTATTAAATTCTAATTAAAACAAAAATAGATTCTCAAAAATGAGAGACAAAAAAATCCTAAAAAAGAGCGAAGGATTTACTTTAGTCGAAACTTTGGTCGGTGTTTTTTTGCTGGCCATCTTGGCGACGGGAATTTACGGTTCCTTTGCTTTCGGCATTAAGGTTTCCACTCAAAACCGACTTCGAGTCCAGGCCACGGCCGTGGGCGAGAGAAGGATTGAGGCCATCAAGGCCATGGATTATGAGGACATAGGCACCTCCGGTAATGTGCCCAACGGCTACGTTCCCAAAACCGAAAACGAGATCATCGACACCAATACTTTCACTACCGAAGTCAAAATAACTTACATAGACGATCAATACGACGGGGTTTTTCCCGCCGACACCGCTCCTTACGATTACAAAAAAGTGGAAGTCCGCGTCAGCTGGCCCTCCAATATGGAAAATAAAGATATCGTGCTGACAACTTTGATATCTCCGCCCAAAATCGAAACCAATTTGGGTACCGGAGTTTTAGTAATAAATAGCGTTGACGGCAACGGATTACCCGTTCCAAATTGTGCTCTAACCATCAAAAACAGCGCTACCAGCCCGCCTATCGATATGACCGCGGAAACCGACAGCAGCGGCACTTTTGTTCTGATCGGCGCTCCCTCCGAAGCGGGCAGCTTCGAAATCGGCCTGTCGAAAACCGGCTACGAGAGTGTTCAAACTTACCCGCCTTATCCGACTTCTTCTTTTAACCCGATAGATACCCACGTTACCGTGGCGGAAGGCAGAATCACCAGTAAAACTTTTGTCATGGATAAAACCAGCACTCTGGCCATCAACTTCAAGGATACCCTCGGCAACAACGTTCCCAACGCAACTTTTGCCTTAAAGGGAGGTCGGGTTATTGGCACAACGGTAGCCGCCTCCCCTCAAAATGTTTACTATTACGATCAGACCGGCCTCGTTTCCGACGCTGCCGGGCTCTGGCAAGCCTCCGGGATGGGCAAGGGACCCTATTATTTTACTTTCACCACCAACCCAACTTATGTAGAAATTTTCAGCGGCTCCTTTTCTCCTTGGTCATTGGCGGCCGACACCACGCTGACCGAAACACCCCTACTGGGAGAGAAAACTCTAAATATCTTGGTCGTCAGAGTCAAGAATCGAAGCGGTGCCCCAATCGCCGGTGCCTTGGTTAATCTTAAAGATACTTCCGGCGTGCTCTTTCAAGAAGCCTTAACCGACAGCGCCGGCTACGTTTATTTCCCGCAAATTGCCGATCCCGCCAAAGCCTTTTTGAACGCCAGATACAATATCACTGTCACTAAAAGCGGTTTTCGGACAACCACCGATTCCGCCACTTTTGTCGGCGGCATTATCAGAAAAGAATTACAACTGAGAACTTAGATTTTGATTCCCCGAAGAATAAAAAAGCGGTCGACTTTTTGAGTCAACCGCCGGGTTTTGAATTTTAAATTTGAGATTCTACATACATTCTTCCGCCAATCGAGCCAGCTCCGAACGAACCGTGTCGTTAAAATTAGTCACACCGACCAATTTTTTGTTGGACATTCTGGCCATACCGTAAGCCAAACCGCTCGATTTCGGTTCGATTCGAGTTTTGGTGTCAATCTGACCCAAATCTCCGGTAAAGATCATTTTTGTACCTTCACCCACTCGAGTGACAATGGTCTTGATTTGATGAGGCGTCAAGTTTTGCGCTTCCTCTACGATTATTATCGTATCGGTGAAAGTGACTCCTCTGATATAATCAATCGGTTCAAAAGTAAGCTTACCTTTGTTACTCAAGACCTTATCTACCGCGTCCGGATCACTGACTACTTTTTTTCTTCCCTTACCGGAAAAAATATCTTCTCCCTTACATGTCTTACTTACAACCTCAAGCGCGTGATCCAGCGGCCTTCTCCAAGGTGCCATCTTGTCATCCAAACCTCCGGGCAAATAACCGAGGTTGTCTTTGTCTTCTAGGTGAGTCAGCGGATGAGCAACAATTATTCTATCAAAGCACCGTCTCTGAGCTAAAGCGCTGGCAATAGCTAAAAGCGTTTTTCCGGTACCGGCACCTCCTTGGAAAAAAACCAATTTTATTGTGGGATCAAGCAGTTGCTCCATCCCGAAATGTTGAGACCAATTCGGTCCGTTACCCTCAATGTTCCTCGGCGTAATGCCAAGAAGGTTGATATTGGTGGGCAAACTCCTAAAAAAATCTCCCTTTCGCAGAGCGAAAAAAGGTTGCCATCCGTTTCCGTTTGTTTCCGAATAACAGACGACTCCCTCATTTTCCGCAATCTCTCCGTGCTTTTCCGGATAATATCCAAAGAATTTGCGGCCGAGAGAATTTTTTTCATCTTCCGGTCCGGAAACGGCCGGCTCATCCAAGTTTATCGTCTTAGGCTTTTGATAGCGTGGGACTTCAACTCGATCGTGAATGTAATCTTCCACTTTTACTTTTAAGTGACTCCCGACAATCTGAACACCGATATCTTTGGAAACTAAAACCAATGATTTACTCTCATTTTTTTGAGAGAACATTTTAGCCGTTGCGATTATTTGATGATCTCGGCTGTTTTTGTCCAATCCTTTGAAAAAATTGGATTTGGGGTGATCGGCAATAATTATACTGTCATCACCACTCGCTTGAATTTCGCGAATTTTTCGCAAGGCCTTTCTGGCATCTATTCCTTTATTGGGTTTATCCTTCAGATTATCCAACTCGAAAATAACAGCCATCGGCACGATCAATCGACAGCCTCCTCCTCTCAAAACATCGACCGAATCGGGGTCGTAAATGTAAACGTTAGTGTCGGCAACTCTGTCCTCTTTGAATTTAAACATGGACACCTCCTTATGAGAATCTCAAATTTTTAAGGAACTCAAGTCATCACGTCTTTCTAGATTATTTTTTCAATTTTAGGAAATTTTTCAACCCCGTTTTTAACTTTTTCATAATTCAGCTCTATAATTAAATGAATTTTTGATTAAAAAACCAATGAAAAATGCAATTCTTTATCTGATTTGGCGACCCCTCGGCTTTATTCTCAGCTATTGGCGATTCGCTCTGCGCTTTGCTCTTTTTTTAGGCCATCTCTTCGCCGTGCCTTTGTTGCTAAAAACGCTTTTTTCTCCCTGGAAAAGAGACATCACCGTTGCCGGCAAGAACGGTTTCGATCCGAAAGAGTGGTTTAATCGACATCTTTTCAACTTTTTCTCTCGTTTTATCGGTCTTTTCGCCAAAACTTGTGCCATTGCTTTTTGGCTTTTGCTGGAAATCATCTGGCTGTCGGGGTCGACTCTTCTTTTTTTTCCCCTTTATTTGGCGCCGCTACTGGCTCCGATTTTTATAATCTTGGCCGCAATGGCCTTTACCGGTTGGGAGGTGGTTTTTGTTTCTTGGAGCAACGGATCGGTTGGGGGAGTGTTGTTGCTCATTGTCGGGCTAGTTCTGACCTTTTTTGAACTGAAAGTGTTGCGCGGTTTTTTTCTGATGCACAAAATAAATCCCGATCCCGGCAATCCCGGAATAAACGACTCCTGGTTTATTAACCTGTGCAATCACTTTTTGATTGAACCGAACGAACTAAAAGCGGTTTGGCTCAAAGATGAAATGAAAAAAGTCCTTCTTTCCGCTCACATCACGCGCCAGGAATTCGATAAACTGCTCGAGTATTCCGTTGGCCGACAAATTTTCGCCTTCAAAAACCGAGCTTGGTGGCTCCCGGAAAATCTGTGGCGGATTCGACCGATAACGGAGGATTGGGTGTTCGGCTGGACCTTCAATCTGAACAAATTCAGCGCGCCGGTCAGAAAGACTCACACTCTCTACTTGGCCAACAACCATCCCAAAGAGCTTGAAATAGTCAAAAGCAATCTGGCGGAAAGCAAGGGCATTAATCTTGTTTTAACGGCGGAAAACGGCACCGGCCGACGTCGTTTGGTGGAAAATCTGGCTATCGACCTCGAAACCAGAAACATTCCCGCGTCGCTACTCGGCAAAAAAATCGTTGAACTTCAACTGGAAAACGTTATTGCTTCGGCAAAAACCGAGGAGGAAAAAATTTATTTGTTGGAAAAAATATTTCTGGAGACGGTTTCTTCCGGCAACATTATTCTTTTCATACCCGAGCTGAAAAATTACTTGAGTTCCGGCGAGGAAAACGAAGGCTTGGGAAAAACGGATATTTCCGCCATATTAATGAATTTTTTGGCCAACGCGGACATCCAAATTCTGACTATGGCCACCCCCGACGAAATTCATCAAATTATGAAAAATCGCTTCGAGCTCAACAAATTTTTTAAACTTATCAAACTCGAAGAGCCGGCTCTGGAGGATTGTCTGCCCGTTGTTTTTGAAAAAACGGAAGAGTTGGAAGCTCGTTTCGGAGTATTAATAACTTTTGGCGCCCAGAGAAGAACCCTGGAAATTGCCGACCGCTACTTGAGCGGCCAGTCAATGCCGCAAAGAGCTCTGGATTTTCTGGAAGAGACGATTTCCTTTCACCACGAGCACCACGCCGACGATCATATCGTTAAAGAGAATGACGTCGAAAGTTTTGCGTCCAACAAATTGGGAGTGACTGTCGGAGCACCGATCAATGAAGAAAAAGAAAAATTGGCCGGACTGGAGGAGGAGCTGAATCGGAAGATTATTGATCAGAAAGAGGCCGTTTCCGTCCTCGTTTCCGCTTTGTTACGCCGTCGAATGGATGTTTCCAATCCGAATCGACCGGCCGGCTGCTTTTTGTTTCTCGGGCCCACCGGCACGGGGAAAACTCACACCGCCGAAACCTTGTCCGAAGTCTATTTTAAGGGTGAAGATCGCATGGCGCGACTCGATATGTCCGAATATCAAGGAGCGGAGGCGCTGAAAAAATTACTGGGCGACAGCGAAGGTGAGGTTGAAGGCTTTTTTCATAAAATATTAACGGCCAATCCTTTCAATTTGATTCTATTGGACGAGCTGGAAAAGGCGGATTCATCCGTTCACAAACTGTTGCTTCAAATAATGGAAGAAGGGATGGCGCGCACCGGAAGAGGCAAAAAACTGAATTTCAGAGAAACGATTGTCATCGCCACCTCCAATGCGGCCGCACTTCTAATCCAAGAAATGGTCAAGAAGGGAAGTGGCGCCGAGGAAATCAAAAAAGCGGTGTTGGATAAAATTCAGCAGGATGGTATTTTCTCGCCGGAGATGCTTAATCGTTTTGACGGTATCGTTGTCTTTGAGCCGTTAAACCTTGGGGGAATGACCAAAGTGGCCGGTCTGAGCTTGAATAAGCTGAAAAAACGCCTGGAAATGAAGGAGATTTTGATTGATTTTGATAACGCTTTCCTGCAAAAATTAGCGGAGAAAGGGTTTGATCCGGTTTTTGGAGCCCGAGAGTTGCGTCGCGTCGTCGAGAAAGATATCGAAGAGAAAATCGCTCGCGATATTTTGGCCGGTAAAGTTGAGAAGGGAAGAACCTTTAATTTGCCTTTGGAATATTTAGAATAATTAGGAACAAGGGAAAAGGGGAAAGAAAAAAATATTCAGAAACGCTCTCTTGCTCTTTATAAACTTTACAAACTTTCTAACTTTACAAACTTTCTAACTTTATGAACTTCATGAACCGTCAAACTAAAATTTTATTTTTTCTTTCGTTCCTCTTGGTTTTTACGCCGAGTTTGACTTTTGCTCAGTTGGAAAAAAAGAAGAATTTCAAGAATTTTCGCAAAGCCTCTTTGGGATCATCGAATGTCGCCGTTATTGATGCAAACTCCGGTGAATTGCTTTTCGGAAAAAACGAAAACGAGGAAAAACCCGTGGCCAGTATCACTAAAATCGTCGGGGCCTACGTTTATTTGAACGAGAATCCGAATCTTAAAAGAACGGTCAAAATGGAAGCGGGCGATGAAGTCGGCGGAGGGCGATTGAAGTTGCCCGTCGGTACTTCCGCCAAGGCCAAAGACTTTCTTTGCTCCAGTCTGATCGGCTCCGCCAACAACAGCGCCACCGCGCTTATTCGTCTCAGCGGACTCAGCAAAAATGATTTTACTCGCAAAATGGAAGAGTTGGCCGGTCAAGCGGGTGCTTCTTCAGCCAACTTCGTTGATTCCAGCGGGATTTCTCCCAGCAATAGAACTTCCGCCAAAGATTTGGCTCTAATCGGCAAGAAAGTTTTGGAAAACAAAACCATTTGCGAGATTGGCGGCAAGAAAAAATACTCTTTTAGGATCAACGATGGACGCGGAACTAAAAATATTGTTCATACTTCTTCGATTGTCAGCACCAAGAACAAAAATTTTGACGTTTTGTTTGCAAAAACCGGCTATCTGCCGGAAGTCGGCAACAACTTGATTGTCAAGCTGGAAAGTAAACAAAATCGAAAAAACGATGTTATTATTGTCACAATGGGAGCTCGGAGCAAAACAGTCAGCGCTTCCGACGTGACTAAGCTCGGAAATTGGGTAATGGGAAATTACAAATAATTTAGTTTATAAAGTTAGAAAGTTTTTAAAGTTAAAAAGATATTGAGTTTATAAAGTTAGA
>CAIUEV010000114.1 GCA_903898335.1 uncultured bacterium
CTTATTGCTATTGACATTGG
The DNA here is from genome assembly GCA_903898335.1 of uncultured bacterium. Lineage (GTDB taxonomy): Bacteria > Patescibacteriota > Minisyncoccia > CAIUEV01 > CAIUEV01 > CAIUEV01. The sequence goes on from CAIUEV010000114.1 coordinate 21, forward strand.
CATTGCTGTTAGAATTGCTATTCTTGTTGTCGCTTTTCTTTTTTAATTCATCTTGAGTTTTCGGTTCGCTAACATAATCGTAGCCGTTGGCGTCGGTTGGCACGATACTTTTAACCGCCTCCTCGTTGAAGATATTTTCACAGAGCTGTTTGATCTGATCGAAGTTGCCACCCTTGGGGAGTAAAATGTAAGCCGGTCCGTCGTTTGTGTCGATGGTGGTTGAGTAAAGAAGCCCGTCTTTACCGTTGTCGATAACTTTATGAATGATGCCCGGGTTGTCCATTTTTTGATAGATGCCGAACATTTTTTGCATTTCCCACGGTTCCATGGTGGTCTTAACATTGTCTCCAACTATGTCAAACAGGCCGTTAACCTTTGAAAAGTCGGTTAAGGTTCCGGTCGAGAGAGCTTTATCTTTCATGGCGATAATGACCTCTTGTTGCCTTCTGGCTCGGTCGAAATCGCTTGAATTGTAACGGGCTCGAGAATAACAAAGGGATTGTTCCCCATTAAGTTTGACATCGCCGGCCGGTAGTGAGAAAATCCCACCGCATTCATTGCCTTCAACAAACTGAGAGCTTTCGCTGAAAGGTTTGTCCAGATGAACGACTACGCCGTCCAAGGTGTTAACTATGTCTCGTAAAGCTTGAAAATTTGCCGTTGCTACGTAATGGATTGGGAGTCCGGTAACATTTTCAATGACCTGCTTCATGAGCTCCATTCCTTTTCCCTCTCCGGCCGATTCGCCCAAGCTGGTTGCCGAATTTATTTTTCTCTCTCCGTGCCCCGGAATAGCGACATGCAAGTCTCGAGGAATGGAGATCATAGCGATTTTATTGTCGTTCGGTTTGACGCTGACAATCATAATAGTGTCGGAAAGGAGACTCCCTCCGGGCATATTGCTGCCGCGCATTCCCAGAATCAGGAAGTTTATACGACCCTCCTCAACACCCTTCAAGTCCTCTTCTCCTTTAAATAGACCACCTAAAAGACTTCCGTCACCGGTCGAAATCTTATTAAACAGGCTTGAAGCTTTGTAATAAGTGAAACCGCCGATTCCGGCCAGTAAAACAACGGCGATTACAAGTGAAATTTTGAATTTGCGTGATTTCCAAAATCGAGTTGGGACTGACGTTTCTTCGCCAGCGATTTCGCTTGTCGTATCCTCTTTTTTGAGGGAATAAAAAGCCATCTTGTTGTCGTTATTTTTAAAAAATTAACACCTTCTGAGGGTAAAATCAATAAAAAAAAATAGCAAACGTTATTTTTCTCCTTTTTTCTTGCGATGGAACTCTTCGTGAATCTCCTTTAAGTGCTTGTCGGTTATGTGGGTATAAACTTGGGTTGTGCTGATTGAGCTGTGACCGAGAAGCGCTTGGACGGAACGGATGTCGGCGCCGTTTCTCAGTAGATCGGTGGCAAAAGAATGTCTCAGGGTGTGGGGATGGATATCCTTGGTTATGCCGGCTCGAGAACTGTGTTTTTTGACTATTCGTTGAACGGTTCGCACACTCAGTCGCAGGGTGGAATCGTCTTTAGTCTTGTGATGACGAACAAAGAGAGCTTCGTCTGTGTCCGTTCTTTTCTTGAGATACATGTAAAGAGCTTTTTGGGCCGCCTCTGACAGAAAAACCACTCTTCTTTTTCCTCCTTTTCCTTTGACGGTAAATTCATTGTTGGTAAGAGAAAAATTTTCTCTGTTGAGTGAGGCGAGCTCGGAGACTCGCAGCCCGGAAGAAAAAAGAATTTCCAGAATAGCCCTGTCTCTGAGACTGTCCAGGTTGGTTCCTTTTGGAGAAGCCAAAAGTCTTTCAATTTCCTCTCTCTCAAGGAATTCAATTTCTTTCCTTTCTGTTTTGCCCAGTTCAATTTTCTCGGGGGTTGGTACGGGCAGTCCTTTTTTGGCAACATACTTTAAGAAACCGCGAAGAGCGATAATGTGATAATCCTGAGTGATTTTTTTTAGCCCCACTTCCCCTTCTTTGGCCACCCGATTAAGAAAAATACGATACTTTCTGATGCAATCGTCGGTCAGGTCGCCTATGTCGCTTTCTTCCTTTTTAATAAACTCATTAAGCCATCGAATAAACCGATCGAGATATCGGTCATAATTGACCAACGTTTTGGGAGCGCGATTTCTTTCTATTTCCAGATACTCCAAGAACTCATTTTTTAGTTCGGACAGGGTTTTGGTTTTCATGAAACTTTTTTATTTTTCCGAAAAACTTTGAGCGGGTAACGGGATTCGAACCCGTCTCACCAGCTTGGAAGGCTGGGATAATAGCCACTATACGATACCCGCAGATTTTCAAGATTGAACCTTAAGCCCAGCATTATATATTTTTTTAAGGTGAGCAAGCTTAAACTTATTTTGAATTAACAAAAGTCTACTTTAAAATTAGTTCAAACAACAAAGTATGGAAATGGAACAGAAAAGAAAAAGAAAAATCAGACCGAGTTTCAAACGGTTGGCTTTAGCGGCTATGTTATTTTTTTTATTGCCGATTTTTTCTCCGTTTGCTCTGGCCGATGAAGGCGTAACTCCGTCTAAAAACGGCGGGGCTTGGACGCGAAGCGCGGTGACGGCGGGCAACGAGCAGCTGATCGGTTTGACTTACAGCTTGAGAACATTGCTTTGGACGGCCGGTGTGGTTCTCGAATCCTCGGAGTTGGCCTTGACCAGGGTGGCGGACATTACTTTTTATCAAGAAAATCCGATTGGCGGTTTCTATAAAAATCCCGACGTAGGAGCCAAATCCGGTGTGAGTAGCGAGCGGGGCGGCTGGAATATAATAAAAGAACTATGTAATTTTATTCTCATTATCATTCTTCTATTTATCGCCTTTGGGACGATTCTTCGAGTGGAGAGCTATAATTATAAATACCTATTGGTCAAGCTGGTGGTGGCAGCCTTACTTATAAATTTTAGCGGGGTAATCGCCGGTATTATTTTGGATTTCTCTCATATAATTATGGGCTCCAACATTTTTGCGGAAAAGATGACCGACATCGGGCGAATTTTACAGGAGAATTCCAAGGTTATCGAGTCTTTTCAGCAAAATGCCGACCTGAGCGACTTGCGCGGAGTCAGCGAAGAACTGGCGAAGAACAATATTACTCGAACCATTTCTCGGGTCAACGTGAATTTGATTCTTGCCTCCGTTTTGATGTTTATTCTGGGCATCACCATTCTTTCGGTTGCTCTGTTTTTGATCATTCGAACCGTTAGTCTGTGGTTTCTGTTTACTTTATCCCCATTGGCTTTTGTCTTGCATATACTTCCCCACACCAGAATTGCCAGTCTTAAATGGTGGGATGCTTTTTTGCGCAATGTTTTTTCCGGCCCGCTACTGTTCTTCTTTCTTTATTTAACTGTTTCCATTTCCAAGAAGCTGGATATCTATTCTAACAGCGTGTTGGGGTCAAGAAATAATGAGAGCTTTATCCTGTTCTCCAGCCCCGGCAATTTCCTGGATTATCTGTTTTTGGTGGTATTGCTCTGGGTTAGTGTTTTTCTATCGCACTCTCTTTCGATAGCGGGATCAATGCAAGTGGTCGGTTATTTCAGAAACGCTTCGAGGGGAGAGGGTGGATTCAAGGTAATTTCGAAACTGATGGACTCCGGCGGTGCGGCTCTTGAGGGAACGCGAGTCGGTAAAGCGATCAATAAATGGACAGGACCGCCATTGCAACTCAAAAGCGATTTGAAAGGTCCATTTGCGGGTGGAATGACCAGAGATATTGCGGCCGGTGGAGCCGGTGGCCCCGGCGGATTGGCTCAAGATCGAGGCAACTTTAGAACCGCTCTCAAGGAGCAATCGGCGGCGACCAGAAAAGCGTTGGAATCTTTACTTAATCCTTCGGCGGTCGGTCGAGCTATCTCCATAGTGGAATCAAAAAGACAGGGTGTCGGTTTGGGTCAGCTGGGGGGAAATATCGATCAAATAGGCAAAGTCGCGAGCTTAAGCGTTAATGATCCTTCGGAATTTCTTAGAACTCTTTGGAAAAAATTCGAACCGTCTCAAAAGCCGACTGGCAGTTTCTGGAAGGACGCAAGAACTTTAAATGAGGAGATTAATCGTCAAATTGATTCGCAGGAGAAAGTTAGAGCCACTTTTAATGATATGGGGGTGGGCAGAGACAAAATTCAGGAATTTAAAGCTAAAGATCTTGAAGAAAGGGAGGCTCAAATATACAAGATGGCTTGGACCGGCGGTCTGGGTGATTATTTCAACAATAAATTGGGTAAAGCCTACAACAAGGAGGCCTTGGCCGGTTACTTGAAGGGCAGCTTTGGGGAGAAAAGAGGGGCCGAGGTGGCGGAAAAATTGAAAATGATTGGTGAGACAAAGAAAGATCCCAGCCTCAATGTTACTTCCTGGAGTGAGAATAAAGGCCGCTTCGAGGTGACAGCCAAACCGCAAGAGACAACGAAAATAGAAGCCAAAGATTTGAAAAAATTGACACCGGACAGTATCACGGAGAGGAACGAGAAAGGCCAACACGTCGGCTTCAATGAAGCGGGTAAGCAGATGCTGAAGCAAATGACGGGTGAGTATATGAAAGAAATCGAGAATATGAGAGAAGACACGAGGAAAGCTATTTCCGATGCCTTTAAAAATTCTCAAAAAGAAATTTCCAAAGAATTCGCCATCAAAATTGTTGACAACGCTCAGATGAAGGGAAGATTTAATGTTCAGGAGCTGCAAGCCCCCGGAGCGCAAATCAGCTTGGGTCAGCAATTTTTGAACAAAGTCGCCGGTCGTGCTTTTGCCTCCAAGAGAATTGATACCGGCGGAGTGGCCGTGGCCGATACTTCTGGGGTTAAAACCGCTGTGGATAAAGGAAAGAAAGAGAGAAACTTCGGCGAAAACGTTGAGAGAATAAAAAGTGAGGGTCAGAGAAGACAGGAGGAAAGGGTCTCGGGTAGAAGTTTCGCCGGCAGAAAAGATGAAGTTGACGATCTGGACTTAATCAAACCGAATGAGAGCAAGGGGCAGGATGTGACTGGACTAAAGGATAAACAGAAGTATTTAATGTTAGGAGTTAAAAAAGATGCTTAATTTCCAAATAATTCAAGTAATTTTATAAAACCATGAAAATTATTGTAAACATTCCGGCCTACAATGAAGCTAAGAAAATCGGTTCGGTGATTAAAGATATCGCTCAAAAAAAGATTGCAGGCGTGGAAATGAAAATTCAGGTGGTGGACGACGGTTCGGTTGATGACACGGCCAAGGTGGCGAAGGAAGCCGGAGCCGACTATGTTTATGTTATGCCCCATCGCGGCCTCGGTTTGACTTTTAGGAGCGGGGTCGAAAAGGCCTTGGAAAACGGGGCCGATATTATGGTTAATATCGATGCGGACGGGCAATTCGATTCAAATGATATCAAAAAGCTGGTCGAGCCGGTTATTTCTCAGCGAGCGGATATGGTCATTGCTTCAAGGTTTTCCGCCGACAAAGAATTGAACCCGCAAAGAATGCCGGCTTTCAAGAAGGTGATGAATATGATAATCGCCAAGACCGTCAGCTTTTTTTGGGGGCAAAAAATAGACGATTTGACTTGCGGATTTAGAGCTTACAGCCGGGAAGTTCTTCTGCGGCTTAATCTGAATCATCCTTTCACTTACACCCAAGAAACTATCATTGATGCCCTGTCGAAAAACTTTAATTTGCTTTGGATTCCGGTCAAGGTAACTTATTTTGAAAAAAGAAAATCAAGGATGACCGGCAAAATCTGGCTCTATATTTTTAATTCTTTGCGCATCATACTGTCCATGCTCAGAGATACTAAGCCGATGAAATTTTTCGGCTTGCCGGCTCTAATGTTTATCGCTTCCGCCGGCATCATTTTTGCGGTTTTTTTGGTCTATTATTTTGCCAATTTCAAGGTGACACCTTTCAGGACTTGGCTGTCGTTGGCGAGTATATTGCTGATTTTAGGGCTACAGTTGATGGTTTTTGCTTTGATTGCCGACATGATTAAATCTCAAAGACAGATCAGTGAAGAAAATCTTTATTTGATAAGAAAAAAGAGGTACGGCCGTCGGGGAAAAACTAATTAGATAATTCAGATAATGGCTTTGGGTTTACAAATCGCGCTTGTTTTTGTGGCCGGCATCGGGGGAGGAATTTTTATGGGAGAAATCATCGGTGAGCGTTTGGGAAGCCGGCCGGTGGGAATAATAGCGGGGGTTCTTTGCGGAATAAGTCTGGCTTTTTTGTCCGTTTACAGACTGCTGAAAAAGGAAAAAAATATTTAGTTTAAAATTCAAAAATAAAAAATGATTATTAATTTAGCTCAAGCTGCGGAAAGTATTGTTAGCTGCTCCGGAAGCGATTGCGGGACTTGCTCTATTCTGGAGACGATTAGTAACTTGTACAACTTTATTCTCGGTACCGGTTTCGCAGTGGCGGTTTTAGCTCTTGTTTTGGGAGGCAGCGAATATATTTTGAGTGGCGGGAATCCTCGGTTATTCGGTAAGGCTAAGCGATTTACCCGCGCCGCCGTTTTGGGATTTGCTTTTTTGCTTTGCGGTTGGCTGATTGTTCATTCGGTGATATCGGTGACGGGCTTTAAGGGGTCTTTTTTGTGGTGGAATTTTGAATGTGTGGACGATGTGAGCTTAAATTCTCGAAACGGTTTGCCAAAAAACAGTTTTGGTGATCGAGTGAGCTTCAAGGATATAGAGAGCTTTTTAAGGAGTAAAGAGCTGTCCGGCAAAATTGAAGAAAGCTTAGACGCTGAAACAATATTGAAACAACTTTACGGACTTCAGGAGGGTCAATCTTTGGATTTTTTGGCGCCCCAGAGTCTTGGGAGCGGAGATTCGGCGGAGAAAACACTGGCTTCATTCTTGACTGTTAAAAAAGAGAACGGAGAGATTGATTTAGAGAGTGTCGGTGATTATGCAAATGTTTTAGGGGGTAACACTTCCCTTTTGACAGAAAAGAGTGGTCTTTCCGCGGAAAATCTCGAATTGCTGAAAAAATATTTCGGTAAGAGCGGAACCGATAAGTCTTTGGTTGGAACCGACGAAGAAGTTCTTGAATCGGGAGACATGAGCCAATCGGCGGCATTGTATTCCGCTTTGACTCAGACCCTAAAAGAAGTGAATAATTCCGGTGAGTTGGCCGGGAATGCCGATCTATTTGAAAAAAGCCCATCGGAGTTACTTGCTTTGGCGATGGAATACTCCAAGGAAAACAAGGGTCAAAGTCAAGAAGACAGATTGATCGCTACCATGTTGGCAGAGACCATTAAAATGGCCGGCGTGGTCGGGGTGGAAAAAACAGATGGTCAAAAGGAAGATGACGGATATTTAGATAACTATAATTTCAATTCAAATTTTAACGAAAATACCAATATCAATAATAACGATAATCATAGTAACGACAACAAAGTCAAAGAGGAGAATTGTATTTCTTCGGGTGGTAGTTGGCTGACCGAGATTGGACTGGGAGAAAAAATCAATCGTTGCGGAGGACAATCCGGTAATGAGAATATTAATTCCGATTCAGCTGAAGGATATTGCCGATGCCCCGAGAGTAAATGTTTTGACGAAGAAGGGATTTGCGTGAAAGAAGGCGTTGATAGCGATGACGACGGTATTTCAAACGAAGAAGATCGTTGTCCCAAAACTCCTCCGGCGGAAAAAACGGCCATCAATAAAAACAGGGGGACGAATTACGGTTGCAGCTGTTTTGATTTGGGAAATCGAAGAAAGCAGTGTCCTCAACAAACCTGTGAAGGTGACTATATGTTGATTTATCCAACAGATAACCAAGTTTGCAAGAACGGCGCCTTTGTCGCTTACTCTTGCGGGGTGACGCGAAGAGAAGAAAATGAGTTGTGCCGAGCGGAGAACCCGGCCAATGCGAATAAAAATGATAATTCTTCCGGTAGCGGCTCCGGCAGTGGATCGGGTAATGGAAAGAACCCAATAAAGGATGATTTCTCTAAGAGCAAAGATGAGAATTCTGTCCCTTCTGGTTCCGGAAGTGCGGGTCACGACACGGAGCGGGGAGATGGAAGTCCTGAGGCAATTAAAAAAGCCCTTAAAAGAATAGAAGAAAAAGATCCTCTTCGGTATGAGATGGTAATGAGATTTACGAAAAGTATTACCCGTACGGGTTTTGGTGGGGGTATTTGCTACGGCTGCGGAAATATTCATGTTAATGCCACCATGCCTATTGGACAAATCGACAGTGTTATTATTCATGAGGCAACCCACTCGGGGCATGACTGTCTTTACGGCTGGGGTAGAAATTCGATTGCTGAATCAGAGAGAATTGCAGTAGCGAATCAAATAGGAAGTGTTTGCAGAGAGGAAGGTCATAAGGATATGAGTGAATTTTCAAGACAAAAAGGAGGAATTACATATAAAGGGAAAGAAGTAAGAGGGTATCTGAGTCGCCTTCAAAGTATGGTTTCACCAAAAGGGGAGTTGGGGACTGCTGCTTTTAGTCATTGGATTAATTATGCGCTAAGTAATCATAACGGTTCCCAAGACAGAACAAAGGGAGAGTATCATTATGGAGACGATCCGTCCGGTGTTATGCTTGGTCTTAAATCGAATGAAGAAAGTGTTGTTAAGGGGACTATGGAAAGTCAGAGAACCTGTATCTCTAAACCAACTTCAGATTTACCAAAAGTACAGGCCTGCGAGAACGCCAAACAAGAAATAATAATAAGATAAAAATAAGGTTTAAATATGGAGGAAGTTAAACAAATAGTCAGTTGTTCCGGGATGGATTGCGGGATTTGCTCTTTGGTGGAAACGATTAGTAATCTGTATAACAGTTTTGTTGCTGTTAGTTTTGTGGTGGCCGTTTTTGGTTTGGTGGTGGCGGGAGCTTACTTGATGCTGGCCACCGGAAGAGAGCGTATTATTGCTAAGGCCAAACTGGCCGTTAAATCGGTTATTCTGGGTTTTTCTTTTGTTTTACTGGGGTGGCTGATTGTGCATTCGGCGATTGTCGCTACCGGTGGAAAAAATGTTGGAAGTTGGTTTAGCTTTGAGTGTAAGAAAGAATATGCAGTGGCTGATTCGACGATAAAAAAGACGGAAGTTCAAAGCTTCGCTTCGTTAGCCGATTTTCTTAAGAGTGATCAGGCCAAGGGAATCATACAAAGCAATCTGTCCAACGAAGACATGTCTTTGGAAATTAAAAAGCTTCTGTCCGGAGAAAAACTGGTTTTGTCTGCACCGGCCAAGATGAATTCCAGTGTTGCCGGAGTGGATAACTTAGCGGCCCATGTTCCCTTTCTCTCGATTAGCAATAACGGCGGAAATTTAAAAATCAACGAGGAGTCATTGGATAATTTAAGACAGTATCAAGATTTAATCAGTTCCGAGGCCGAGGAGGCGGTTTCTTTAACCAATGTGAAGGGACAATCTCTGAGCGCTGGCAACAGAGAGCAGATCAGCAAAGCGATAAATCAACAGATATCTTCTCTGCTGAGTTCTATTGAGTCTGACAGCCTCGGCGGTAACTCTTTTCTTTCCTCGTCGCAGTCTCTGGTCACTTTGGATGATTTAATTTTAAAAATGCAGAATGGCAATAAAGAAGAGATAAACCGGATAGTCGATTCGCTAATCAATGTGGTAGCCAAAGAAGTCGGTAAAGAAGTTGACGGATTTCAGGCGGAAAAAGTTTTGAGTGGAAATATCGGCGAAGGAGTGGCGGAAATTCAAAGAGTGAGCGGTGATCGCTCGGAACTCTCTAATTTGATAGACCAAATAAAACCCGGCATCAATTCTGAACAAGTCTCTACTTCCTCAAAAAACTCAAACAGCAGTATTGACATTTGGCCCGGTACGGGAAGCGGCATAAACTCAGGCATCGGCGAGGGCGTATCCTCGACCAACAAGAGTAACTCCAACAAAAACAACAGCCAAAGCAATTCAAACGGCAATACCAATAAAAGCTGGGTGCAGAATTGGAACAGCAACAATAATTCTTCACAAAAACCTCCTTATGCGAATGACAATATGTCGCAGGGTGAAAATTTTGATGGCTGGAAGGACGATAAAGAGAATGATTATGATAATAAAAACGATAATTTCAATTGCAATTACAAACCTAACGACACCAATATTATTATGGCGATGAAGCGGATCGAATGTCGAGATCCGCTGCGTTACGAAATGATTCATCGATTTGTGCGGACAATTAAGAATACTGATTTTGGAGGCGGATTTTGCGCCGGCTGCGGAGAAATAAATGTTAATTTTGACAAGCTGCCTCTAAAAATTCTTGATCAAGTAATCATTCATGAAGCTACCCATTCCGCTCATTTCTGTGTGGGCATGTCCGAGCCAATTGCGGAGGTGGAACGTATCGCCTGTGGCAATCAAATGGGTAGTCTGAACAGAGACGGTTGCGACAAGCACGAAGGGGAGAAGAAAAATTTTATGATGCGAGAATTTGAACGCCAAGGCAAAGAAATTATGTATAAAGGGATTCCGGTGCGCGGCTATTTGAGCCGTTGGCAAAACAAAGTATCTCCTCTGGGTGATTTGACAGCCACTTCTTTTGACTGGCCGATTCAATATGCTTTGGGCTATGGGGACGCAACTTACGGTCCGTATCATTACGGTGATCATGAGGCGCAGAAAAATCTTGGACTAAAGAAAAACGAGGAGAGTATTGTTGAAAAAATTATGGAAAGTCGCCAACCCTGTTTTGCCAAATCAATGGAGGGCTTACCTAAGGCGGGAGAATGCGAAAAGACGGGCGGAGGACCGATTAAAATTGATTACAGTAAATAAGTTTATTTTTCTAAAATCTATTTTTAGGACTGATTCTAAGCATTATCGACCAATAGTTCAGGGATTTTTTATTCCAAGCACCTCGCGGAATTGTTTGAGCGATTTTTTTGATTTCATTCTTCCCTATTTTTTCGAAAAGCCAATCATTGCTCTCCGAGCTCTTCTTTGATCTTGCCGAAGGCGTGCCAGTTGAAAACGGTTTCGGTGGTTTGAATCGGTTCAATGTTGATTTTGAAGCTGGTCGTTGTGACATCAGAAACATAATATTTGGTGAGCAAGTTGCTGCTGGCGGGGGTCAGGGTGACAATTGGCGGTTCGGCATATTCATTCTCAAAGCTGATAACAATATTTTCGGTATTGGCGATGATAGTCGCTTGCCCAACCGAATCCCGGCTCAACTCAATCGGTTTTTCAAACTTGGCCACTCCACTGAAAGTCACTTCTCCCAAGAACACAACGGCCTTTTCAAAAGTAGCCTCCATTGAGAACCAGACTTCTTTGAAGAAGCCA
>CAIUEV010000115.1 GCA_903898335.1 uncultured bacterium
AAAAAATAATTTATTAAAATTAATTAATTAAAAAACTAAATGAAGACAAAACTACTTTTCGGAGTCGTATTCTCTCTTCTGTTCTGCTTACCGGGGGTCATTAAGGCTGCGACGGGACCGGGAGAGGAGCTCCCCGCAGCCGACGATCCTTTTTGGAATGTTATGAGTCAGCTCAATCGACCGGACGATCCCACTTGTACAGCTAAAGCCACCGCGGTTATTGACGCCGCCGGTCTACCGGGAGGAGCGGAAAGAGCGGCTGCCACCTGCGAATCTATTGGCTGGATCATCACCACCATGCAACCGTCATTGGCCTCCGAGGGAGTAACAACTAATCTTTTCGACCAAACCAATTGGCACGATATTACCGGGCTGTACTTTCGAGAGGATTCCGGAAAGATTGAATTTACCAATTCCGTTGATTTTATGAGCCGTGATTTTATGCTTTTCCTCTCATCTCTAGTTTCCAATTTGGAATTTGAGCCGGAGGAGATTGGGCTAGACGCTGATCTGGTCAATGGAATGAGAAATGCCGGCACTGTTATTACCATGTGGAACGTTTCCGATTTCGAAGATCCGGAAATTCTGGTTGATGACGCCACCGACAGTGAGGGAGTTGTTTCCGGTTTGAGCTACGACCGAGCGACCAACACGATAACTTTCAACGCCGCTCACTTTACCACTTTTAAAGCGGTAGAGAAGGGAAGTGCTCTGGCCAAACAGCCGAAGATAACCAAGGTTGAATACGTTCAGTATAAAAGCCACAAAGGGAAGACTAAGATAAAAATGACCATCAAGGGTCGAAATTTTACCAAAGAAACTCAAGTTAAGCTGGGTCGCCAGTCTGCCGATAATGTCAAATATTCAAGCAGCAAGAAAATCAAGGCCTACTTTACACTTTCTGACTTGAAGGAGAAATATCCAAACACGAATTTGCTAACCTTGAAGGTCAAGAACGAGAACGGCCTATCCAAGAAATTCGACAAGCTGGTTAACTACTGGCTTAAGTCAGCAAAAATGACCGAAACAAACTAGATTCTGTTTACCGCATAGCAAAAAAAGACGCCCCCTTATGGGCGTCTTTTTAGTTTGAAAAGAGAGGGGATCGATTGGAAATTTTATGCGACACTCATAGCACCCGCTCGAACCGCCTTGGGGTTTTTCATTACATCAAGTATCTTGCCGTTTATGACAAAATTATCTTCGGCGGTCAAATAAATCGGGCGGTGCTGACTATCCGTCGACTGCGGAAAAAGTCCTATATTTTCTTCGTCAATACGCATAAAAGTTTTAATCGTGGCCAAACCGTCAATGGTGGCCAGGACCTTGTCACCATTTCTAAAATCCTTGTATTCGGCGTCTACCAAAACATAATCTCCGTCTTCGATTCTTTTGCCCCTAACATCCGATAAATTCATGGAGGTGCCGGAAACTTCAATGGCAAAAATATGTTCCGTGATTTGCTGAGTGAAAAGTTTGCGAGAAATTTTCAGAAATCCTTCAATATTCTGTTCAGCGAAAAACAGGGGACAACCCGCGTTAGCCGTGCCCAGAATGGGAATACTGACGAAATTCTGTTTTTTTTGTTCAACAATTTCAATCCCTCGATCCGCTTTTGTTTTTCTGATATAGCCTTTTTCTTCCAATGATTTTAAGTAATTAAACACACTGCCGACGCTCTTGATTTCGACGGCATATTTTTTTACACCTGCCTGAATTTCTCTTACGGTCGGCATTTTACCTTTTTTCTTGAACCATTCTTTCAAAGTTTTTAGCACGATTTCTTCTTTTTTGTTGAGAATTTTCATTTTTGTTTGTTTGTTCAATAATTATTTATATTTTTATTGAACAAGCAAAAATATTTCCTGTCAAATTTTTTAATTTTGAATATTTTCACCGGCCGAATTAGCCTGAAAAGTGTTGTTTTCCGACATCTCCGAAAGAACGACAAGAATCTTTTTCTCCGCATTTTCACCATTGTTGAAATCTTTTTGCCAACTGATCTGCTCTCCCGTTTTTAGCTCTTCCCACGAAATATCCTTTTCCACATACGGACGCAGACTTGGATCATTCATTAGCTGCATTGATTCATCGGAGACATCAGAGACCGCTTTTTTATTCTCCTCATATTTTTTCTTCATCTCCTCTTGAATCTGCTTAACCTTGTTCTCGTTAAAATTTGGGTTTTTAATCAATTTTTTAATCGCTGAAACTTCTGATTTAATAATCTCTTTCTCTATTTCATTTTTTTGACCACCCGTAAAATCCAGTGCGTCTATCTTAAGCTTGCCTCCCTCTATTGTTTTTATTCTTCCTATTACCGGGGCATTATTCTGAATATTTGGATTAGTGACTAAAGACAGGCCGTAGGACCCGGCCGAACTTTCGTCTGATTGATTTTCCGATTCGGAAGAAAAGCCAAGGTTTGGCTGGCCTTCATTCGGTTTATACAAAATCAAATAAGCGATGGCCAACCCGACGATAAAAATCACAGTCAGAAAAAGTAGTAAATAAATTATCAGTTTGGTTTTTTTATTCTCTTGTTTCGGATTTTCTAATTTTGTTTCTATCTCCATTATTTTTATTTTAAAAAAATATTTTTTAATTTTTTCTGCAAACCAGGAATTCCACATATGGGGCGTTGGTGCCCGCCACCGAGCCGGCGTTATTAATGCCGATGCCGGTACCGGCACCATAAATGGCAACATTAGCTCCTGAGCCGTAGATACCGATGCCGGTGCCGGATCCGGAAGTAGGAAACCACTCCCAACCGTCTAGTCCACCTCCCCCAAGAGCCCATATCCTCGGATGGTTAGGCATCCAATTTGGAAGATAGGAATAAGAATAATGACTATGTCCCGGATCATAAACTCCATGAGCATGACCTCCGTCCCAAACCCCATGGGCGTGTCCCGGATCGTAGACTCCATGAGCGTGCTGGCCGACCGCTCTGTTTTCTCCATCACCCAAGGCTTGTCCAACCAATAAGTTTCGATTGGCCGCGTTCTGAGTTCCAACGATATATCTACCCTTAGCATTAGTTGCTTCCGACCAACCCTCAGGGCAAGCGGCCAAATCAAAATAGGCAATTGTGCCAGTCGGGGTACTGTCACCGCCAACCAATTCCCATTTAGTACCATTAAATATGTTTTTCTTTTTGGTTGTAGTATTAAAAATTTCCATACCTTCCTGGGGCGCCGTTATCGCATCTCTCTGCGCCGTTGTCATGCGCGGAAAGAGGACTCCTTCCGTAGTGGAAGTTACCTCCAATCCGGTGCTTTTTATTTTACCGACAACATCCAATTGAGCTTGAGGATTATCCGTGCCGATTCCCACCAATCCATATCTGACAATCAAACCATGAGCGGCATTTCCCAAATTCAGAATGAGACCTCCCGCTTTAGACTGTCCAAACGTAGATGAATTGAGCGGAGCAAAAATATTATTACCGGGTGGAACGGTAGCCGGCTCAACCCAAGCATTTGACGAAAGAGACGACAGATAAATATCGGCCGAGAAAGTGATTGCCCCCAAAATCACAATAAATTTTCCTTTCAACAACATATCTTCTAAAAAATATGATTTATTTTTTTATTATAGCACATTTAAACAATTAAAAAACCACCGAATATTTTTCGATGGTTTTGGTTTATAGATTCTCAATTTGGGCAACACTCTTTACTCAAATTTTCCGTTTCCATTGGCAACAGTGTTACCAACTCACATTTTTTGCGATCAAAGATCGCTTTAAGCTCCTTCTCTCGATACTTAATCAACCATTCGCTATAACGGCATCCTCGTGTGAAGCAAATGAATTTCGCCTTTCCATCGAGGATACAAGCTACCATTTCTTTCAAATCAAATCTGTTCAGCTCCAAAGAGTATCGATCTAAAGCCCTTGATTTGACATGGCGTCTTCTCGCATGACTATGATTGACTTTATTTCTTATGCTCCTTTTCATTTTCTTCTCCCTCCTTTTCTCGTTTTCCCAACTCACTCCCCGTAAACAACACAACCTTTCTTGCGCAAGCATTTAGCTCGATTTTTCGATTCCAGACATTGTGCGTAGACTTTCTCATTCGGACAACACCAGCCATCGACACAGAAAGCCTGACCCTCTTCAATCAATTGACGAGCAAAATTACGCTCTGTCTCTCCCGAAGGGTCTTCACCCGGCAGAATACACTTTTTTGATCGAGAATCATAATATTTTCCCTCGGGACACTTTCCGGATCCCGCAAAAGAAAAAACTGTTAAAGAACAAAAAATCAAAATAATCCCTAAAATAGAAATTTTTTTCAAAATCCTTCCCTCCTTTTTCTCTTAATTTTAAGGACTTGTTTTCTAGCAAACTTATTCTAAATTGTAAACACTTCCCGCCGACTTTCCGGCCAAAAATCCGGTTGACCAGCAAATTTGCAAATTATAGCCACCGGTTGGACCGTCCAAATCCAAAATTTCTCCGGCAAAAAAGAGATTTTTTACTTTGCGAGAACGCATAGTTTTGGGATCGATTTCCTTCAGATCGACGCCTCCTCTTGTTACCACGGCCAAACTGTATCCGGTCAGATCCTTAACATTCAATTTCAGCCCTTTTAAAATTTTGACCAGACTGCGTCTTTCTTCTCGCGTAATCTCAAAGAGCTTTTTTCGCGCCGACAAACCGGAAAGAAACATAATCAGATCGGCTAAGCTTTTTGGAGCCAGGTCAGGTAAATAGTTTTTAAAATCGGTATGCGCCTTGAGTTTAAAGTCCTTCTGTAATCTCAAGTCCAGTTCATTAAATTCAACGGCCGGCTTCAGATCGATTTCCAATCTAACTTTTTTTCCGGCCGCTAAAACCGGTCCCATCTCCTGACTGGCCAGTAAAACAATCGGTCCGCTTACTCCCGAATGAGTGAAAAGCATCTCTCCAAAATATTCCGCGCTCTTTTTTTCGTCTTGAAAAATCTTCAATTTAACATTTTTCAAGCTCGTTCCTTCCGCCACTTTTACCCAATCTTCTTCAGTCTGGATAGGAGATAGAGAAGGGAAGAGGTGCTCAATATTATGACCCATTTTCTCCGCCCATGCGTAGCCATCACCGGTCGAGCCGGTAACCGGATAAGATTTTCCCCCCGTTGCCAAAATGAAATTCTCGCCAAAAACTTTCTCACCGCTCGCCATTTCCACATATTCTATCTTGCCATCTTTTGTTTTGAAGTCGGCTAATTTTTCACCCAGTTTAAAACTGACTCTCTTTTCTTTAAGAGTCTTAACTAATAAGTCCAAGACGGCGCTCGCCTCGTCGGAAACGGGAAAAATCCGTTTGCCCCTCTCCTCTTTAAGCTTTAACCCTCTTTTTTCAAAAAAATTAATCGTCTTCAGCGGGCCAAAATTTTTCAAAGCTTCAAAAAGAAATTTGCCATTTTTACCAATTTTTTCGATAAATTCTTTGTTGTCATAAACGGCGCAAGTCAGATTGCAACGGCCTTTTCCGGTCAACAACAATTTCTTGCCCAAACTCCGATTTTTTTCAATTAAAAGAGTCTTGGCTCCTGAGTCAGCCGCCTGAATTGCCGCCATCATTCCCGCCGGTCCACCGCCAACAACGACTACATCAAATTTTTCCGGGCCTTTTTCGACAAAAACCATGAAGATTGAGTTTATAAAGTTAGAAAGTTTATAAAGTTAGAAAGTTTGTAAAGTTAGAAAGGCCTTTAAGGGTTTCTTTATGAACTTTATGAACTTTATGAACTTTATGAACTTTATGAACTGTGAGCTTATCTTTTTGCTCGTTTACGATCGATCTCCGTTAAATACTGTTTGCGCAAACGCACGCTCAGCGGCGTAATCTCCATATACTCGTCCTCCGCCATTATTTCCAAACCTCGTTCCACATTAACATCCATCGGCGGAATCAAAGCGATAGCATCATCCGATCCGGACGCTCGCATATTGGTCAGTTGCTTTCCCTTGATCGGATTAACTGTCATATCGTCGCCCTTGGAAGTGTTGCCGATAACCATGCCTTCATAAACTTCCGTGCCGGGGCCGATATATAAAGTACCGCGATCCTGCAAATTATACAGAGAGAATCCCAAAGCTTTGCCGGTAATCATTGATATCATCGAGCCAACGACTCTCTTCTTTATTTCGCCGACAAAAGGTTTGTAGCCGATCACTCGAGAACAAAGAGTGCCTTCACCTTTAGTGTCGACGATAAATTCATTTCTGTAGCCCAAAAGACCGCGCGTCGGCACTTCAAAAACAATCCGAGTTTCTTTACCTCTCTTTTCCATTTCAACCATCATTCCTTTGCGCCGACTCATTTTTTCGATGACAGTCCCGGCTAATTCTTCCGGCACATCGACTGTCGCTTCCTCGAATGGTTCCATTTTTTGCCCGTTTTCCTCTCGAATAATAACTTTCGGCTGAGAAACTTGGAGCTCATAACCTTCACGTCGCATATTTTCAACCAAAACGGCCACATGCAATTCTCCTCGTCCGTAAATTTTAAAAGGATCGGAATCCAAATCTATTTTTAGTCCCACATTAACTTCCAGTTCTTTAGCCAATCTTTCTCTCAGCTGTTTGCCCGTCACAAATTTACCTTCTCGTCCGGCGAACGGCGAATTATTCACCAGAAGATTGAGCGCAATCGTCGGTTCATCCACCTTGATTGCCGGTAAAGCCTCTTGGTCGCTATTTTCACACAGAGTGTCTCCGATTTCAACATTGGAGAATCCGGCTACCATGACGATGTCTCCCGCTTGCGCCTCCGCAACCTCTTCTCTTTCCAGCCCCTTAAAAGTGAATAGCTTAACCACTCGGCCCGTCTCGACCGAATCGTTGGTTTTCTTAAGCGTCAATGAAGCGCCTTGTTTAATGGTTCCCTCGTGAATGCGACCGATTGCCAACCGCCCCAAAAAATTATCATAACCCAAATTGAAAGGTTGAAATCGCAGCGGAGATTGAATATCGGCCGGTGCGGGCTTGACTTTCAACAGAATAGTGTCCAGAAGAGGAGACAGGTCCTTTGAATCGTCCGCCAAACTCTCTTTCGCAATACCCGCCTTACCATTCGCGTAAATAGTTGTAAAATCGAGCTGTTCATCCGTTGCCCCCAGATCAAAAAACAATTCAAAAACTTTTTCTTGCGCCATTTCCGGCTCCGCACCGGTTTTGTCAATCTTATTAATAATGACAATCGGTTTCAATCCGAGCTCCAGGGATTTTTTCAACACGAAACGGGTCTGCGGCATCGGTCCTTCTTTGGCATCAACCACCAAAAGCACGCTGTCAATGGAACGCAAAACTCGCTCCACTTCCGAGCCGAAGTCGGCATGCCCGGGGGTATCCACAATATTAATTTTGGTGCCGCGATAAAAAATAGAAGCGTTTTTGGAATAGATGGTAATTCCTCTCTCCTTTTCCAAATTGTTTGAATCCATCGAAATATTTTCGTCTTGGACCATTCCGGTTTGACGCATAATGGCGTCCGTCAAAGTTGTTTTGCCGTGATCGACGTGAGCGATAATGGCGATGTTTCTGATTTCCATAATTCAGTTCTAAAAAGCCAATAAAAACCTGCTTGGGGGCAGGTGTTTTAAATATTTACATTGATAAATTTATAGCACATAAAAGCGAAAGAGGCAAAAAAATTGCAGTTTTTTACTTGTCTTTACAAAAAAAACTTTTTATAATTCATAAGAATTTAAATTTTAAAATAAAAAATTAACTAAACGCTATGTTAAAAAATAAAAAAAATAGCATTCTATGGCTGTCTTTAGCTCTTTTGCTAACGGCCGGATCGGTGGCTGAAGCCAAAAACGCAAAACCGACTATTTCCATAAGTTCAGAGACAACAACGTCCTTTGCTGTCAGTGTGACTCAGAAAAAGCTTAAAAGTAAAAAAACCCGACTAAGCTTTTTAGTCAGCGGCGGTGATGATGATTATTCGAAATTGCTCCTTCATTTTAACGGTAGCAACGGAGCCACAACTGTTAGCAATGAATGCAAAAGCCCGCTGGCCGGTCGCACTATTGCCAACAACAATGTTACCGTCTCAACCGACCAAGGAAAATTCGGCGGAGCGAGCGCCTTTTTTAATGGTACCAGCAGCTATCTTGCGCTGAACGACCATAACGATTGGAATTTTAGCGGCGGCACTTGGACCGTAGACGCTTGGGTGAGAGTCAACAGTCTGACCGGAGAGAGAACTGTTTTCTCTCAAAAAACCGATGCCACCAATAATATTCGCGGTTTTGTCAAAACCGACGGGAGCCTTTCTTTAGCAGTTGAAAACAGCGGAACCATAACTTCGTTAACTTCCGATGCCGGAAAAATAACCTTAAATAATTGGCACCACGTCGCCTTTGTTGAAAGCGGCAACGACTATTATCTTTTTGTAGACGGAGTTAAAGCCGCTTCCTTGGTCAGCAGCGTTCGACCGGCCGACTTGACCGGCATGCTGGTTGTCGGCTACACCGATCTGGCTGACGAGACCGCCCCCTTCTCCGGCTATCTTGATGAATTCAGATTTACAAACGGTAAAGCTCGTTGGACAAATAACTTTAATCTTGCACAAAAAGCTTTCGGATACAGTCAAGCCAGTGTTAATTCGAACAAAAAACTGAATTCTAAAGGTAAAGGGACGGTAACCATTTCCGACCTCATTCCGGGTATGGAATACACCATTAAGGCCAGAATAAGAAAATACGGGGAAAAAAGCAAGCAAGACTCAAATTATTCCAGTCTTAAAACCGGAACAACTGATAGCAATTAATTTTTTTAGATGAAGAAGGGGAAGAAAATTTCTTCCGGTAAAAAGAAAAAATTGCCGGAAGACACAAAGCCTAAGAAAAAATCATCCGTAAAAATCTCTTCAGTCAAAAAAGACAAGAAAAAGAAAACCAAGAAGCCAAAGGATTTTAAGAAAGATTTTCGAATTCCTTGGATGGAAGGTTTTCTTTTCTTTTTGATTTTTGTTTCACTGGGATTAATTTTTGTTTTAGGCGGAAGTGTTTTTAATTCCGGATCTATAGATTCCCAACTTACAAACCACAATCCAGACTCCGGTCCATCAAAAGTCAGCGAGAACTTAACCGAAGAGAGTCAAAGATTACTTGAACAAGAAGAGAGAATCGATTTCCCCACAATCAGTACCGCCGACTGGAAAACTTATTCTAACTCCTGGTACGGTTTCTCTCTCAAGTACCCGCCAAATTGGAAGCCGCCCGTAGCGGCAAACCCGATTCTTTCGACAAAAAACTCATCCGGCAACACCGCCCCGGATCAATGGGAGAAGAAATATTTCTTCGCTCGACCAATCGATGAACCTGAAGATGATTTATTGGGTTTTGATCTTTTTGTTTACGACCTGAAAAAAGTAAGCGAATTGCGCAATACCGCCCAATTTCCCAAAGTCAAAGAGTCTTTTTCCGAAAATCCGGTTTCCTGCAATTTAAATATCGGGGGGCACCTGATCGAAAGCACTGATTTTACTGCGGAAGAAATTCACGTTCCTCAAAAGGACAAATGTCTTGAAAATACTTTTTTCTTCACTCTGGTTAGCGAAAGATATATTTTCAATTTGATTCCCAAATTTAAAGATAATTTTTCTTCAGAGAAAGATGTTCGTAATGAAGTCATTACCGATTTGCCGGACTTTTTCGGCGCTGCAACCAGTTTAAATTTAATCGACATCAAAAGACCGATTCCAAAACCGAAGATTACCGCTCCGATGCCGGCCGCCTACGCCATGGTCGGAGGCAGAATGGTTTGCAACAAAAAAAACGACAAGCCCAGCCGCAGCGATAAAACCAAACATCGCCATATGGACATGGAATGCTGCTTGGATCCTGACGAATATCCCAATCCCCACTGTTATTACGACTCCGGCAAATACGGAAAATATTTGAAATAAAAATTTTCCTTGCTTTTTAGCTTCTTTAGTGCTATAAGATAGCGTTAGAAAAATTGTTGCTTTGATATAAAGCTTTAAAGTATATCAAACTGATTTAGGCTCTTATTTTTATTTTCATTTATTTTTCCTAAGCCGGTTTTATACTCTTCTCGCAAAACCGCGAGCTTTAGGAATTTCTTAGAATTTTCCCCTTCATCGGAACAATTTTTTAAATTATTTTTAAAAAATGTTCATGCAGAAAAGAAGATTTAATCGCGACTCCTCTCGTGACGTCTCCGCTAATCCCAGAGGGGGAAGACGTTTTGGAGGAGGATACAACGGCCGATCCGGCCGAAATTTTTGGCAAAAAAGAAGAAAACCGGCCTCTCAAAAGAGAATCGACATTTCTTTATTCGTTTCCAAAGCGGAACCGGGCAAGGTTGAAGCTCCGTATCAGCCGAAAAATCAATTTGTCGATTTTAACATTGACGCCCGTCTCAAACAGAATATTGTCAGTCGAGGCTACAAAAACCCGACTCCGATTCAAGATCAAGCCATTCCGCACATTTTAGCAGGAAAAGATTTGGTCGGCTTAGCCAACACCGGGACAGGGAAGACCGCCGCCGTTCTCATTCCTTTGATTGACAAAGTAATGCGATCGCGTGATCAAAAAGTCTTGATAATGACTCCGACTCGTGAACTGGCCTTACAAATTGAAAAAGAATTTATTGATTTTTCAAGAGGACTGGGTCTTTGGTCGGTTGCTTGTTTCGGCGGAGCCAGTATGGGACGACAAATATCCCTTCTGCGCCGTAATCATCATTTCGTTATCGGTACGCCCGGAAGACTTAAAGATCTGATGGAAAGACGTATTTTAGACCTCTCTAAATTCAATAATATTGTTTTGGATGAAGTTGACCGAATGTTTGACATCGGTTTTGTCAAAGAGATAAAACACTTGATGAGCTTCTTGCCTTCTCAAAGACAATCCCTGTTTTTCTCCGCCACCATGTCGCGAAGCGTTGAGGGCTTAATTCAAGAATCAGCCAACAATCCGATTACGATTTCGGTCAAATCGGAAATGAAAGTTTCCAACATCGATCAAGATATTGTGCGAGTTAATCGCTATCAGGATAAAACCGAGGTTCTTTGCCAACTTTTAAATAAAGATGAGTTTAAGAAAGTTTTGATTTTCGGCAAAACCAAGATGGGAGTGGATCGTCTTTCTCGCACGCTTTATCAAAAAGGTTTACGCACCGAATCAATTCATGGTGACAAAAACCAAAGAGGCCGAGAAAAAGCGCTCAATTTGTTTAAAAACGATCATGTTAATATCTTGGTTGCTACCGATGTGGCCGCCAGAGGACTGGATATCCCCGATGTAACTCATGTTATCAACTATGATTTACCTCAGACTTACGAAGACTATATCCACCGAATCGGACGAACCGGTCGCGCCAACAAGAAAGGTCAAGCCCTGACTTTCGTTGAATAAATATTTCGCGACACTCGATAAAATAAAAAGAACTCGCTTCGGCGGGTTCTTTTTTTTGTTTAAAAAATTTTTGGGCAAGAAAAAAGTCTCTGATTCGTTTGAAAAAGAGACTTTATTTTGTTAGAAGAAATTAGTTGCCGGAGCAAGCCCAGCAAAGGATTCGACAGTTGGAACCTCGCCGACTACATTCAGCCAAAGCTCGATGGCGCGCCTGCTCCGCCGATCCGTAGCCGTGGGAATAGCCCAGAGCTCCATTATCCGCTTTAGCTAAAGCACCGCAAGAATCGCGGAACCAAACTTTCCAGCGGCAATCTGAGGCTCCGCATCTTCTTTCGGCCAACCAAATCGCCTCATCTCGAGAACGATAGCCGTGAGAATAACCGTAGTTGCCGGTTGACTCCGAGTAAGCGATCGCTCCAAACTGCTGAGCTTCCGAATCTACGATAGAGGAAAAAATTATTCCTACTGTCAGAACAAAAAGGAAACTCAAGCACCATCTGTCAAAACGAGTAACGACTCTCATTTGGCGACTCCTTTCGTCAAAGAACTTTTGAGCTTCTTTTAGGTCTAAAGAAAGAAAAAGTCAAGCTATTCCGGCTTAAAACCACGATTTAAAATTTCTTCCACCTTGACTCGCACCGTGCCTTGACCAAGGGGCGCCAATTTTTGAAAAGCTTGTTTGCTCAAATCAATCACTTTCCCCGTTTGCGGTTGAGGTCCGTAGCCCTCAACCCGCACGAAGGCTTGCCGACCGCTGTCTCGGCTCGTCACTCGCAGCCAAGTACCGGCCGGAAAATCCCGAGAACTGCAGCTAAGTGAATCAGTTCCATACCAGCTGGCAATGCCGGCATCCGACTTTCCAACATTTATTTTAGTGCCCAAACTGATTTTTTCCGTTACCGGCTCCTTGATAATCTTGGAGCTGAGTTTAATTTTAGAAACTTGCTCTCCATTCTCGTAACTGATTTTATAGACCGTCTCTCGCTCTCCTTTTTCACCCTTCTCCATTATTTTCTTCTCTCCCCAGTCCACTTTCGGATCTTTAGTGGTCAATGTTTTAAATTCTATCTCTTCTTTTTCGGTCACCTCTTCATGTTTGATCCGAGTAATTTCTATTTTAATCCCGTCTCTCAGGCTGGCTGAGCGAGGAGGTTTAACTTCGTCCAAACGGCTCAGATGAATCTCATTTTCGAGAATAGCATCCAAAACCGTCGGCGCGAAAGACTTGTTTTTTATTTCTTGTCCATCAACTTCAATCGTCAAAGAGGACGGTCGCTCAATAATAATTTTGGATCTCGGAAAAACCAAAGTTTCTTGACCTGGATAGAGGCGATCAACCGGTTTGATTTCAATTTGTTTTTCCGCCAGTACCTCGCCGACCGTCCGTTTGTCACTACCGATCTGCAGAACCAACCCGTTAACCTCAATCATAACCTCCTTCGGCTGATCAAAAAACAACTTTCTCTCCCTCGGAAAAAGAGAATATTTCCGGCTAAAAAGCCAGCCAAAAAAAATCGCCTCCCCCAAAAGAATTATTCCGGCCAAAATTTTTGTACTTTTCATAGTTTCCAAGTTAGTCGAGTCATTTTAGCATAACTTAAACAAAACAAAAAAGCGCGGACCCAAATGAGTACGCGCTTTAAAAGCTTAACTGTGACTTAATCTATTCCATCTTCCCCCACACGAACGGTTCTCTCATCAATATCGTCAAAGAACCTAAAAATGCTTTCCACTTTTAAGTATTTTTTCTCCGCCCAGCTGACCGCCATGACGTTGAAGAATATCAGAGAACACAGTCCGCTAAAAGAGGTTATCAAAATGGACTTGATGAACATGATCCCGTCAAAACTGAAAACAAAAAAATTGCTTAGCGCCACCATGCCCACTATCCCCAGCATTCCCGTCACTAAACTCAAGCTCGTAATCGTATTGTGTTTAGCAAAATAATACGAAACGACAGGAGCCAATTCTCTGCTCTTCAGTTTGGATCCGCTCAATTTGGAAAGTTCGGACTCCAATATTGCTTTGCGAATCTGGAAAAAGCTGAAAAGGCTGGAAAAAATCACGACTAGACAAATAGCCGCTAAGATTAAGATTATTTTTTGAGAAACGATCTTATCCAAAAGCCAAATCAAGCCAAAGCCCGATAAAGACACCGGCACCGAAGCGGCAATCGGCAGTATCGCATCCCAAAAATTTACCCCTTTTTCTCTTGGATAAATCAGTTCATGGTCTTGCATTTAAACCTCCTTGTTTGTGAGTTTAAGGTACTTTAGTTAAGCCTCACCGTTTCTATAGGGAAACAACAAAAAAGTCAAGCAAAATTCTTAATTTGTTAAAAAAAGCTGGTATAATTTGATATGATTTTTTTATTAATCAATCTTATGACTTACGAACAAAAAAGAGAATCTTGGCAGCAGGAAATGAATCCCGAATTGGATCTTCTGAAATTGAGAATCGACGACATTGTCGATTTCGTTGACCAGAAAATTATTAATTCTGAGAATGCAGTTATTTCCTCAATTTTTAAAGAGAAAGAGCAATGGGAAGATAACCTTATTGAGATAAAAAACTTACTCGAAAACAACTCTGTCAAGATGAGAATGATCGAAGAAAGTGACTATTCCGACATAGTTGGTAATTTTTACAATCCGTTTTTTCTTTTCTTCAAAAGAATCGAGAACGGAAAACCTCTTAAAAATCAGATCGAGATTCTGGAGTCCGTCAGAGCCAAAACTTCCGAATTTTTAAACTACTTGCGAGCCTTTAAAAAAGAAGAAAGAAAGGTCGCTTAAAAATATTTTTCAATTTTTATCTAAAAAAAGACACGCCCGAAAGCGTGTCTTTAAAAACGATTTTTACAGTTCGGTTTGAACTACTCGGCGTCAGAAGATTCCGAAGAAGGAACTTCCACGTCGGCAGCCGGAGTTGCGGTCGGCTCTTCCGTCGTGATCTCCGTCACAATTTCACCGGATTCATTAGTCTTAACCTGATCGAAAGATTTGGTCTCGACCGGTGTTTCCGCCTCGGTCATGGCCGCTGCGGTCTCCTCAACGGAAGCGGGGGCTTCTTCGCTGACTGAAGGAGCATTTTCTCCGTCAAAGCTGGTTATCTTTTCTTTCTCTTCCTCGGAGAGATTCTTGGTAGCCGGCTCAACACCTTCCAAGCCACCAACATTCATACTGTCAACCGATTTTATTTCGGCGTTGACCTTCAATTCTTCAGTTGCCGGAGCAACGGTTGAGTCAACAGTCTCCGTCGTCTCGGTCACGGCCTCGACATTTTCTTCCTTTTTACCAAACAATTTGGCAAAGATTTTTTCAAACACCATCTTTTTTTGATTATTTAATTAAAGTGTTAAAATAAACGAGCGAAAATTTTAAAAACCTGATATATTTATCATTACCTAAAATTTTTATTTTGGTAAAATAAAGTATGCTAGGATAATTCTTAGCAGGCAAACCTTAAAAACTATCAAGTTCAAATATCTAAAAAATTAAAAGTGATTTTTTATGCCAAAAATCAAAGAAATCCGCAAAAGAGACGGAAAGGTTGTTCCCTTTAAAAAAGAAAAGATCACCAAGGCCATTTTAAAGGCGGGTAGTGCCACCAAAGAATTCGGCTACAAGATAGCGGAAGCGCTTTCTAACATAGTCATTTCTCAAATGGAGGAACAGGCGGAAAACGGCGTCTTGGACGTGGAAACAATCCAAAATATAATCGAAAAGGTTATTTTCTCCGCCGGTTTTGAAAAAACATCTCGTGCCTATATCGTTTATCGAGAACAGCACAAAGAGATGCGCCAATTCAAAAATCTATTCAAACTGGAAGGCTTGGTTGACGATTATTTGTCAGAGGACGACTGGCGAGTCAAAGAAAATTCCAACATGGGGTACTCCTTGCAAGGCCTCAACAATTACATTTCCGCGGCCGTTACCTCTCGTTACTGGCTCAACAAGATCTATCCGAAGGAAATTCGCTTAGCTCACAAAAAGGGGGATATCCATTTGCACGATCTTGGAATACTGGCTCCTTATTGCTGCGGTTGGGATCTGAAAGATCTTCTGCTTTCCGGAATTCAGGGAGCGGGAGGAAAGTCGGAAAGCAAACCGGCCAAGCATTTGCGCACCGCGCTCGGACAAGTGGTAAACTTTTTTTACTCTCTGCAAGGAGAGTCGGCGGGAGCTCAAGCTTTTTCCAGTTTCGACACTTATTTAGCTCCTTTCATTCGCTACGACAAGCTTGACTACGATCAAGTCAAACAAGCCATTCAAGAGTTTGTTTTCAATATGAACGTACCGACCCGCGTCGGCTTTCAAACTCCTTTCACCAACATAACTTTGGATTTGAATCCATCCGGCGTGTTGGCGGAAGAAAATGTTATTATCGGCGGTCAAATCCAAAAAGAAAAATACAAAGACTTCCAGAAAGAAATGGATGTTTTCAACAAAGCTTTTGCCGAAGTGATGCTTGAAGGAGATGCGAAGGGAAGAGTCTTTACTTTTCCCATCCCGACCTACAATTTGACTAAAAATTTCGACTGGGAGAATCCCGTCTTGAAACCGATTTTTGAAATGACAGCCAAATATGGCATCCCGTATTTCTCCAATTTCATCAATTCGGACATGAATCCGGACGACGCCCGATCAATGTGTTGCCGACTCAGGTTGGATAATCGAGAGCTGCGAAAAAGAGGTGGCGGACTGTTCGGCGCTAATCCGCTGACCGGGAGTATCGGTGTTGTTACTATTAACTTGCCGAGGCTCGGCCATCAAGCCAAAAACAAAAAAGAATTCATGGAAAAACTGGCCTACCTGGTCGATTTGGCAAAAGGCAGCTTGGAAATCAAACGTAAATTTTTGGAGAAATCGACCGATCGTCATCTTTATCCATATTCCCGTTTTTACTTGAGAGATATTAAAGCTCGCAATGGTAATTATTGGAAAAATCATTTTAACACCATCGGTATTATCGGCATGAACGAAGCGTTGCTCAATCTGATCGGTAAAGATATTGCCAGTCCCGAAGGTCAGGCTTTCGCCCTTGAAGTAATGGACTTTGTGCGCGACAAACTGCGAAAATTCCAGGAAGAAACAGGAGAACTGTACAATCTGGAAGCCACCCCGGCCGAGGGAGTAACCTACCGCTTCGCCAAAAAGGATAAAGAACTTTTCCCCGAGATTGTCGTTAGCAATGAGGATAAAGTCAAGGAAGTGAACGCGGCACCTTACTACACCAATTCGACTCACTTACCGGTTAATTTTACCGCCGATATGTTTGAGGCCTTGGAGTTGCAAGACGAACTGCAAAGTCGTTACACCGGAGGCACGGTTTTCCACGGTTTCTTGGGTGAAAAATTGCCGGACACGGAATCGGTGAAAAAATTGGTTCGCAAGATCGCCGAAAAATTCACTTTGCCTTATTTTACCATCACTCCGACTTTCAGTGTTTGTCCAAAACACGGTTATTTAGCGGGTGAACACGAATTTTGCCCAAAATGCGATCTTGAGTTAGAATTGAAAAAGAAGCAACAATCTAAAAGTTCAAAATAACTAAAAAAACTAAAATTAAAGCTATGGAAAATCAAAATGAAGAAAAAAACGAGAGGCAACGTTGTGAAGTTTATTCAAGAGTAGTCGGCTATCTTCGACCGGTAAAACAATGGAACAAAGGAAAGCAACAGGAGTTCGAGGAAAGAAAAACCTACGAAGTGGACAGCTGCTGCCAGTAATATTATGCGACACTGAACAGAGAAACCCCGGGAATCGCTCTCGGGGTTTTTATTTTGGCTTTTTAAAAAAAGATTTAGAATGAAAAATATAAGAATCAATAAACAAAAAGCCTATAAAAACCAAAATAAAAAATGAATAAGGTTTTCGATGATCTCTGGAGAATCATTATTTATTCCTTGATTTCTCTCGTTGTCGTTGTAAACCTTCTTCATTATTTAAACAATCATAATTGGTGGAAAATCGAGGAAATCAAAGGCGAAGACGAATCGCCGGACGGTTCTTCGATTTTTTGGTTTTTGGAGGACGCTAGTCAGGAACGACATCAAGCGCAAGCAGAACTTTTTGTCCATAATATTTTGCAGGAAAGAGACTCCGGTTTTTCCGGATTTTTTCATCAAATTTTCCCCGGTCAATACTTTTTTATTCGTATCCGCTACGCCGACAAAACGGCTTATAGCCCGGTTTTTATCTTGAGAAACGGGGAGGTTCGTCGATTGAATTTTGTTTTTTCACCTGAGACAGAGACTCTAAGTTATCAAGGAACGACTTCCCGTCGAATAAAAATTAAAACTCGCCAAAAACCGGAACCGGTTGGACAGCTGGTTTCTCTTGTCAGAAAGAATGCTTTTCCCGCAGTATTTTTGCAAAACTTAAAATAATATAATATACATAAGGAGTTAATCGTTGTTTATGGGCTCGTAGCTTAGTTGGTAGAGCGCCTCCATGGCATGGAGGA
>CAIUEV010000116.1 GCA_903898335.1 uncultured bacterium
TATCCAAACAAAATATCGAAGTTTCTCAGGCGATAGAAGAGCTACGGTTTAAGCTTTTAGAAGCGGAAAGAGCATTTAAAAAGCAAAATAGAAAAATTAATTTCATGCAGGCTTCCAAGTTTTGGAAATTGAGAAAAAAGTATTTGGACATTAAAAATTTTTTTAAAGAAATCAAACCGCTTGATTCCCCAAAAAAATAAAGCTAGCATTAGTTTGATTGGATAGAGATTGAAATCTCCTTTTTTAATTAATTAGAAATTAATGTCCGATTTGAAAATGGGCGTTGTTTTCTGGTTTACCGGTCTCCCCTGTAGCGGCAAAACGACCCTGGCAAAAAAATTAGAGAAATATTTTAAAGACAAGAGAATGCCGGTTAATGTTCTTGATGGGGATACGCTACGCAAGTCTAGCTCTCAAGATTTGGGATTTTCAAAGAAAGACCGCGATGAAAATATCAGAAGGGCCACTCATTTAGCCAAAGATTTATCGAGAAAAGGAACAAACATTATTGCATCTTTTGTTTCTCCCTACAATGAAATGCGTCTTTACGCTAGAGAGAATTGCCAAAATTTCGTTGAAATTTATGTAAAATGCAGTATCGAAAAATGCATTGAGAGGGATGTGAAGGGTCTTTACAAAAAGGCTTTGAGGGGTGAAATAAAAGACTTTACAGGGATTCAGGACCCATATGAGGAACCTCTAAATCCCGAATTAACACTAGAAACAGACAAACATCCGAGTGAATTTTTAATCAAAAAAATTATAAATTTTATAGAGAAATGAAAGTATTGATTTCTTTTTGCAATCCGTCTTCAGAAAAGAGTGTCTCCAATCTTCTATTGATAGACCTCAAGAAGGAAAAATTTTTTGAAATAGAAACCAATCTTGGTGGAAATGGGTTTACCGGATTAAATAGCGACGATGAATTTATTTATGCTCTTTATCAATCCGAAAAGCCAATTCTTGTGATTCTTAAAAAGGATACCTGGAAGGTATTTTTGAAAGAAGAGCTGAAGGAACTAAAAGACCCTCATTCTTTAGAAGTGGTGGGAGACAAAATTTATGCCGTATCAACTGGCGCAGATCAGGTTTTAGAGTATCAATTCGACAAAGAGAAAAGAACCGTTAGATTTACAAAAATTTTTTGGTCTCCAAAAGAATCTCCTCAAAATAGTGACACTCAACATTTAAATTCAATTTTTTACGAAAAAAAGAGCGGCGATTTTTTTGTATCTGCATTTGGAGAAAAAAGCGGTAAAAAAAATTCTTCAGCCAAAAATGGCTATATCTTCAATATTTCTAAAAATCAAAAATTAGTAGAGCCGATTTACCATCCTCACTCAATTTTTGTAGAAAAAGGAGATATTTATTATTGTGAATCCGTTTCGAAAAGCGTCAAAAAAAATAGCAAAACCATTATTGAGCTAACATCTGGATACACTAGAGGGCTTTTTCTTTATAAAAATTATCTCTTTCTCGGAACAAGCAGTGGAAGAAAAAAATCAAAAAGTACAAATCTAATAAATAATCCAGGTGATCCGGGCGGTTTGATAGAAGACTGCCGATTGCTTATTTTTAAAAAAAGTCGGATAATAAACAAATACAAGCTAATAAAAACCTTTAATTTTCTTCCTGATCGCAAAGAAATATATGACATTAAGGTTATGAACTCTAAAAATTTTCGTGAACCCTTCAAACACTACAAACCCGGCTTCGAGTATGAAAAGTATTTTCAAGACACCGGTTGGCCATGGTCGGGGCATAAATTTTTTGCCTACGATTTTGTCCGCAACTTCAAGCCGAAAACCATAGTCGAGCTGGGAACCCACAAGGGAACGTCCCTCTGGTCCTTCGCTCAAGCTGCTAAAGACGGGGCGGTTAATACTGAAATCTTTGCTGTTGACACCTGGCAAGGAGAAGAACACGCCGGATTTTACGGCGAAGAAATTTTTGAAGGCGTAAAGAAAATCAAAGAAAAATTTTATCCTCGAGTAAAAATAAGTCTGTTGAGAAAAACTTTTGATGAAGCTGCCAAGAATTTCAAGGGCGGATCAATCGATTTACTACACATTGACGGTCTCCACACCTACGAGGCCGTTAAACACGATTTTGAAACTTGGTTGCCAAAAGTCAAAAAGGATGGAGCTATTATGTTTCATGATATTTTCGTCAGTGAAAAAGATTTCGGGGTTTACAAATTATGGAAAGAGCTAAAGAAAGAATACGCCAGCCTTGAGTTTCATCATTCTTTTGGACTTGGAATTATTTTTTTGGATAAAACCAAATTTGAAAACTTGGTAAAAAAAGAAGGAGAGTTGCAGAGAAAATATTCTTTTCTGAGTGAAGAGACAAAAAGAATAAAAATAGAGAAAAACAAAGAACTAATAAAGCATAACAGAGCCAATTTGTTGAGAATGAATGAACTGATTGAAGATCAAAAAGATGAAATAGTGGAGAAGAATGAGCAGGTAACGGAAAAAAATATCCAATTAAATAAACTTTCGGCCGAAATAGATTTAATTAAAAATTCTAAGTTTTGGAAACTCAGAAATAAATATTTAAAAATCAAAAATTTTGATAAAAAAGAAATTGATTTTATTAAAAAAGAATCTTGGCGAGTTTTATCGAAAAAGGGTATAAAAAGATTTTTCTGGTGTATTCCGAAATATATTTTAAATGGGAGAGA
>CAIUEV010000117.1 GCA_903898335.1 uncultured bacterium
AAAGCATCTGGCCATCTTCAACAATTTTTTTAGCACAAAAAAAGACAGACCCTCAGGCCTGTCTTTGGATGAGCAAATGATTTTCCTCGCTATCGATGATTATTTTACGCAGACAGCACAGGACACAGTGCCATTATATGTTTTCATATGCTGAGTAATCCATCCCAGGTAGACATTTCCCGAGTCAGAATTAACAAAACCCTCTCCTTTTTTGCACACCATGCTCGTCAGGCCAGAGCTTCCCCCTCCCCAATGGCCAACAGCAGTCATTGCCACCCCATCATAATATTTTGTCCATCCCGCTGGACATTCGGTTGTTCCGAATCCTGTGACTGTTCCTCCGCCTCCCCCCATCGCATCGACATACCCCTTGTTCACCGCATCATTCGCATCAGTTGGGGCTTGAAGGCCGATGATTTTACCATTGAGTTTGATGTTTCCATTCACATCCACTCTTTCGGTGGGGGTTTCGGTGCCGAAGCCGGAGTTACCGTTTTTGACTATGAGACCGTAAGCGGCATTACCGATACTTATAATCAGACCACCGATTTTTGATTGAGCGAGAGATCCGGTGTTAAGAGGAGCGGCAATGTTACCGTTAGGCGGCATTTGATCTGGTTCTACCCAAGCGTAAGTGGTTGAGGATAGCGCCACCATGGTCAGGGTTGAAAGAACGATAGCTAGAGTTTTTTTCATTTTTTTTAAACTTTAAAAACTTTTTAACATTATAAACTTTTTAACTGTCTATCTCCAATTCAGCTTGTCCTTGATATCCAGATTAGCCGAGCTGCAGGGGACTCCCCCTATCGAAGCCCCTATGGTTTTCGATCCGGCATTTGTAAATTCAAAGATGGCTTTTCCACCGCTGTCTTTGCTTTTTACCGCTTCCGTCGTCCAAACAACATCGCCTTTTTCAATACAAGTCTTCCCAATAATAGTCTCTACTTTTTCATCAAGGGACATTTTTAAATTCTTTTCATAAGGATCGGCGGAGCCCAACTTTCTGACCAAAACTTCGCAAGATTTAGCTTCCGAAAGAGAAACTCGACTGTTTTGCGTTGTGCAATTAATTCTCTCCTTTCCATCCTTATCTAAAATTCGCAAAGTCGGATAATAATTTCCGGTCTGTCCATAATTACAAGAAATAGCGCCCATCGAAAGAATCGGGGTGTCCCCCTGTTTGCAAGTCCATTCATATTGATCTCCGGCAATAAGGTTTAGACCGCTAACATAAGCCTCCAGATTGACAGCTGCCTGACTGGCGCAAATATTTTTGGTTGTCTGTTTATTTTTTGAAGCTTCGTCTTTAAAAACAATGGAACAGTAAGCGTTACCGGCCGGAACCACTCCGCAATCCGAATCCAGACCTTCTTTACACAGAGTATTGCAAACATCGTCTTTTCCGCAGCAGTTCGGATCATTATACGGATCACAGTTGGTCGGATTGAGAACTATTTCTGAAAAATTAATCCAGCCCAATCCCGGATTGTCTTCCACAAAAACCGAGTCCGCTCCGGCCGACCAAGCGTAACCGTTCATTTTTCCGGTCTTATCGGAACAAACAAAATAATTGTTTTTCCCGTCACAATCGTAGTTGATCGATGAGGGCGATCGGAAATGCACCCATGTTTCGGGGTAATTCGTTCCACTACCGTCTTTACCTAAAAACATTTTAGCCCAACCGCTCAAATAGCCTTCGGGAGAAGTTCCTCCCGGTTTTTTACTCCATCTGACAGGATAGCAGTCGCCCATACCAAAGCAATTACTGGGAGGGGTATTTTGGTTGAAGCCAATCCAACCCAATGTCGGTAGATCGCTCTGACCATCGGTAAAATTTTTGTATTTGTCATTCTCCGTTCCAATGCCCAACCAAGCGTAACCGTTGAGCAGTTTATTATTTTCATCCCCGCTCATCGTCAGCTTGTATTTAGCGCCTTTGGTTCCAACCATACCGATAACCGGATCGCCCACTTCTGTTTTTCCTTGACTTTGATTCGACTGCAAATTATTGCCAATCCAAGCGAAGTTGGTAAAATCAAAAGTGCTGGTTGTTCCCGCTTGAGCCACGAAGAAGCCGACTGCGGCCGGCAACAGAAGAAAAAGCCAAAGATACTTTTTTTTGTTTTTAATTTTGTTTTTCATTGAAAGATATTAATTGTTTCTAGCGAGAAGTGAGGCCGTCCATCGTTTCTTTTCTGATTTTTTCCAATTTTTGGGGATTGGCGGTGGAAGAAGCTTTTTTGAGCGTTTCTTCAATGGGAGGATTTATCTGCTGCGGGAAATCCGCGATTGATGGAGCGAAAGATTTTTTTTGATTTTGATTAAACAGAAGAAAAAGGAAGATTATTCCAAGAAGAACAACCATAGCAAGCAAAATCCGGCTCAACTTGGTCATCTTCCAGGGGTTGCAGTCCATCTCCTCAGAGATATCTTTTTTTGGCATTTTGATTATTGAATATTATTTATTTTAGATTTTTTTTTGGTTATTTTACGCAGACGGCGCAGGGCATATTTTTGTACCTATTAGTAGGTTGTTCTGC
>CAIUEV010000118.1 GCA_903898335.1 uncultured bacterium
CCAACCGAGATATTTGAAAAGCATCAAATGCTTGGGCAAGCTTGGCAGCCATTCTTCTCCGCGAATAATATGGGTAAAATTCATCAGATGGTCATCCACTACATGAGCCAAATGATAAGTCGGAAAACCATCCGACTTCATCAGCACAAAATCATCAAGATTTTTATTCTCAAAAGATATTTTACCTCTCACCGAATCGACAAATTCACTGCGACCTTCGGGAATTTTGAAACGCAAAACATACGGTTCGTTTTTCATCCTTTCCTTGGCTTCCTCTAGATCGAGAGACAGACAATGTCTGTCATATTTAGGAGCCATCTTCTTTTCGGTCTGCTCTTTTCGCAACGCATCCAATCTTTCAGCGGAGCAAAAACAGGGGTAAGCCAAGCCTTTTTCAATCAATTCATCCGCATATTTTCTGTAAATATCCAATCTTTCAGATTGCAAGTAAGGACCAAAATCGCCTTTTTGAACAACTGATTTTTTGATTTCTTCGTATTCGGTCGCTTCGGAAACATCCTCAGCCACCCCGACAACGCCTTCATCAACTTTCATACCCGCCCATTCTAAACTCTTTAGCATGTCGGGAATAGCGGCCGGCACCAAACGAGCTTGATCAGTATCTTCAACACGGACAACAAAAACGCCATTATTTTTGCGCGCAAACAAATAATTGGTTAGAGCCGTCCGAAGACTTCCCAAATGAAAAAGTCCGGTAGGTGACGGAGCGATACGAACACGTACTTTCGACATTTTTAGTTTATTTTAAGCTGTTTGTTCTTCAGTTTTCGTTTCCTCAGCCGGAGCAGCATTCTCAACCACCGGAGCGGCGCCCTCAGCGACCGGAGCGGTTCCCTC
This sequence comes from uncultured bacterium, assembly GCA_903898335.1. Lineage (GTDB taxonomy): Bacteria > Patescibacteriota > Minisyncoccia > CAIUEV01 > CAIUEV01 > CAIUEV01. The sequence goes on from CAIUEV010000118.1 coordinate 859, forward strand.
TGCCGGAGTTTCTTGCGGTTTTGACTTTATTTTTTTGAAAATCTTCTTGCCCTCAATAACTTTCTTCTGCACCAATAAATTATGAACAGTATCGGAAGGTTGCGCACCAACACTTATCCAATATTGAATTCTTTCTCCCTTCAAGATAACCTCATTTTTGTGAGGATTAACGGAACCTAAAACCTCCAAAGCTCGGCCTTTGGCTGATTTTTTTCTGTCCATTACGACGACTCTAAAGAAAGGATAATTGGTTTTCCCCACTCGGGACAATCTGATTGATAGCATAAAAAAATTTAATTCTAATTAACGTGTCTTAATTGTATACTGCGAGATAAAAATCTTGTAAAATTTTTGAATCAAAAACAGGCCTAGTTTTGAGCTCTGCGACGAATTATTTCCTCAACCGATTTCGGATTGGCCTTCCCTTTGGTCTCCTTCATGACTTGCCCGATCAAAAATTGAAGCACTTTTTCGTTACCCGACTTGAAATCGGTAAAGGCTGTCACTTGAGTTTCCAGAACTCTGTCAATCGCTTTTTCAAGCGCCCCTTCATCTGAAATTTGCAACAAATCAAGCTCTTCCGCAATCTGAGACGGATCGCTTCCTTTCTCCATCATTCTAATCAAAATAGTCTGTCCGGCCGATGAGTTGATTTTATTATGCTTCAACATTACCACCAACTCGGCCAAATTTTCAGCCGTACACTTGTTCTCTTTGAAATCGATTTTTTCTTTGACAAAATATTTCTTGATTTCAGTCAAAATATAATTTGCCGCCAGCTGGTAGAGCTCGACCGGGAATTGTTCACCGCCGGAGTTCGTGTCTTCCCACCAATTGAGCAACTCACTGCAAACTTCTTCAAAATAATCTCCGTACTCTTTGTTGGTTGCGAGAAAATCAATCGCCTCTCCCGAAACCCCATATTCTTCAGCCAATCTTTTTCTGAAACCGGCCGGTAGTTCCTTCAACTCTCCCTTCAGAGCTTCAACTTCTTCTCTTTCTATAAAAATCGGTGGCAGATCCGGCTCGGGAAAGTATCGATACTCACTGGCCACCTCTTTACTCCTCTGGGACACAGTTGCCTGTTTATTCTCGTTCCAGCCACGCGTTTCGGCCTTTACTTCCTCTCCTCGGTTAAGCAATTTTTTTTGTCTCTTGATTTCAAATTCTATGCTTCTTTCAACAGCCTTAAAAGAATTCAGGTTTTTAACTTCCACTTTGGTGCCGGAAAGTCTGGCTTTTCCTTTTGATCCGAATGGGGAAAGAGAAATATTGGCTTCACAGCGCATTTGGCCTTTTTCCATATCGGCATCGGAAATTTTCAGATAACGCAGAATCAATTGCAACTCTTGGCAAAATTTGCGCGCGTCCTCCGCATTGTCAATGTCCGGCTCCGTCACCAGCTCTATCAAAGGCACTCCCGCTCGATTCAGGTCAACCAATGTTGAGTCTGAGCCTTCCGGATGAAAGTTCTTACCGGCGTCCTCTTCGAGATGAATCCTGTTTATTTTGATTGTTTTTTCACCAATTTTTAACTCTCCATCGGTGCAAAAAGGATCCTTATATTGACTGATCTGATAACCTTTAGGCAAATCGGGATAAAAATAGCTCTTGCGATCAAAGGCGCTATATTCGGCAATTTTACAGTTCAAAGCCAAGCCAAAAAGCATAATTTGCTTGATAGCTTCCTTGTTGGCCACGGGCAGACTGCCGGGCAAGCCCATACAAACCGGACAGGTATGAGCATTGGGATTTTTACAAAAAGGATCGTTAGTACATCGACAAAACATTTTACTTCTGGTTCTGGGCTGGACATGAACTTCCATCCCCACCACCACTTGCCATTTTTTAGTCGCGGACTTTTCCATAATATTGGTTTTATTCCTGTTATTACTCTCCAAATCTACTAAACAAAAAGTCTCTGGTCAAAATTTTGACTAATCGGAAGAAAAAAGTTCAAATATTAAAAGTTATCTGGGTATTTAAATCTTTGAAAAATTAAAAAATAATTCCAAAAAAAATGATTCTAGGCGTTGATAAATTACTGGAAAGAGTTGAAAAAGAAAAACTGGTTGAGAATCTCTGCGAGAGGGAAAGAACCAACCCGGAAGGAACCGGTTTTGACTTGCGTTTAGGTGAAATTCATGAGCTCGAAGGGGGAGGGTTTCTCGGTCTGGAAAATCGAGACACGCCTAAAACCACCAAAATTGCCGAATTCAATCCCGATCAAGATGAAACTTTTTTTGAATTTTTACCCGGTAAATATTATCTGATTACGACCGCCGAGTCAGTAAATCTTCCTCTGGATCTTACCGCTTTTATTGTTTCTCGCACCACTCTTTTTCGTTCAGGTTTGGCGCTTTTTAACGGTGCCGTTTCTCCCGGCTACTGTGGAAAACTTTCTTTTGCTCTGTGCAACCTGGGAGGCAGCCCCATAAAAGTCGCTTTGGGAGCGAGAATTGTACATATTACTTTCCACGAAGTTAACGGTAAAACCAATATTTATCGAGGCCAATGGCAAGGCGGACGGGTCTCAACCGAAGGCGAAGAAAAACAAGTTTAATTTAACTTTTTAAAACCATGGAAGAAAAAAATTGGAAATTTCTCATCAGAAAATCAAGTCGGGTCGGGGGAGAAATAGCCGTCAAAGGAGCAAAGAATCATGCTCTTAAAGTTCTGGCCGCTTCCGTCCTTTCCGATAAAAAAATATTTATAAATAATATTCCGTTAATAGAAGACATTAAACGCAAGGAAGAGCTTCTAACTCAATTAGGGGTAAGGATAGTCAGAAAAAACGATTCTCTGGAGGTGGACGCCAAAAAAATCGAAACGACAAAACTGGATCCGGAAAAATCAAAAACCATTCGAACTTCAATTCTTCTGGCGGGAGCGCTGCTGGGTCGTTTTGGCCACGCCGAGTTTTATCATCCGGGAGGTTGTGTGCTCGGCAAAAGACCGGTCGATCTCTTTCTTGAAGGATTTCAAAAATTGGGAGCCGAAGTGCGAACCGGTAAAAAAGATACGATAGAGATAAGTTCCAAGGGAAAACTCCCCGGTGGAGAATTCTTTTTCCCGCGCATCAGCGTAACCGCAACCGAAGCCATGATTATCACAGCGATCTTGGCTAAAGGAAAAACTCTACTTAAAAATTGCGCTTTGGAGCCGGAAATAGTCGCCCTAGCCGATTTTCTCAATCGATGTGGCGCTAAAATCGAAGGAGCGGGTACACCGAATATTTTAATTAAAGGCGTCAGTAAATTAAGCGGAGGCAAGTGTGAAATAATTCCCGATCGCATCGAGGCGGGAACTTTTCTTATTTTAGGAGCTCTGCATAAGACTAAATTAAAGGTCACTCATTGCAACCCGGAAACACTCGAGGCTCTCACCGTTATGCTTAAGAAAGCCGGAGTGGAAATGGAATTCAAAAAGGATACTATCACCTGTTTACCTTATAAAAAACTAGCCGCCACCAACATAATCACCCATGAATATCCCGGTTTTGCCACTGACATTCAGCCGCCGTACACTGTTCTAGCCACTCAAGCGGAGGGACCCAGTCTCATTCACGACCCGATTTTTGACGGTCGACTCTTTTTCACCGACGCCCTGACTCAAATGGGTGCGAAGATAATCATGTGCGATCCTCATCGAGTCGTGGTCAACGGCCCGACGAAGCTAACCGGAAAAAGACTGGCCAGTCCTGACATTCGAGCCGGTATGGCCTTGATTCTGGCCGGATCGATTGCTGAAGGAGAAACTTTGATTGATAATATTTATCAAATAGAAAGAGGCTACGCCGAAATTGATTCCCGCCTCAGATCCATCGGAGTGGATATTCAGAAAGTGTAATAAAAAATTTTCAATTAATAATAAAATATGTCACTAACACAAAAAAAATTGCTATCTCTGTCGGTAATATTTCTGGGGACTCTGGCAGTGGCCAATTTTGCTTCCGCTTGGGAGAATTTGCTTCCGTGCAGTTCGATCAGGGAGTGTATTCTTTTGATGGTCAGCAATCTTATCAATGTAGTCGTTGGCGTCACTGTTGTGGTTATTATCGTAGCCGGGATTATGTACTTGTTTTCCGGTGCCAATATCGAGTTGGCGGAAAAAGCCAAAAAAACTCTCATTGGAGCGGTGCTCGGCTTTGCCATTGTGCTCGGATCAAAATTCATCATCACGGAAGTCGGCTGCGCTTTAGGCTGGAAAGGAGCCACCGGTTGCGGAGTGGAAGCAAAAAGTATGATTACTCGAATGATTACCTTCTTGTTTAGCATTGTTGGTATCATCGCTCTAATCGGCATTATTATCGGTGGAATACTTCACATTGGTTCCGCCGGTGACGAGTCGAAGGCCAAATCGGCCAAGAAAATTCTCGTTTCCTCAATAATCGGTCTTGTTATCGCCCTCAGTGCCGCCATTGTTGTCAGACAAATCGAAAGAATCCTGACTGCCGGTTAGAATCCTTTCTCTCAGGCTTCAATAAAAAAATAAAACGCCAGCTCAACGCTGGTGTTTTATTTTATCTAAAACTAACTTTCGTTAGTTACTCCCCGTTTATTTGCTCCAAGAAACCGGCCGGCAAAATGGTGATTTTTTTACCGGATGAATCCACTTCTACCATTAATTCACCACCCTTAACAATCTGAGACCAGTCAGATTCCTGCTCTGAAAAAGCCTTAAGGGACGGATCAGCAATTATTTTGTTTTGTATTCCTTCCATTTTTTTTGTATTGGCTTCATTTTTGACGTCAGTCATTTCATTAGTCGGGTCAATTTTTTCGTCAGATAATCCCGGCATCTCCCTAATCATTTCTTGATATTTGGCTTCATCAAAACTATCATTCTCAGCTAAAATCATATAAGATCCGATTTCTTCCCTATTAATTTCATATCTCGATTCTACCGGATTAAGCTGCTTTAGGGTTAATACGTTTCCGCTGATTGTCTCCACTATTCCCATAATTTGCTTTGGTTCTTTTCCTATCGGCTGAAGCGCCTCATTTGGTAATGGATCTTTCATTTGAGATGGCTGGGGATTGCGAACCAAATCAACAGACGGGGAAAATTTATTCAGAAAAACTGTCACAATCAGAGAGATAACTAAAACTATCCCACCGGCAACGAGAAGAATTTTTGTTTTGTTTTGCATATTAAAATTAATTAAAAACCTAAGTAGGGAATACTGTTTATTAATTCTTGTGCGCAAGAAAGAGATCTGTCTACCGTTTTTTGATTACCGAAGACACGATTACAAAGTCCATACCTATTGCAGACAGTGCCATTGTAAATATCTCCATAATTATAGGGAGGAGATCCCCATTGTCTCAATTGACAAAGACATTCTTCGTTCAAACGATAACGAGGTGAGGCAATAAAAAGATCCTTTTCCGAGCAAACAACTTTTGACCAGATAGGTATAACCCCCGACTCGATTACCAATTTCGTTGCCTCGCTGGATTCTCCCCATTCTAATTTCATTTCGTTTTCATTGCTCGGCCACCCGCTGCGACAATCCTCTGCTGCTCCCTGTTTGGTAAAACAAAGCTCATTGGTTTTTATTTTTTCACTATTGTTTATCTCTCGACTATTTAAGACGCCTGAATTGGTTCCCGAGTTCAATGTTAAATTATTTCCTTTGATGTCTCCTCCGACTTCAAGCATTACCGATGGTTTTTCAACTCCAATACCAACGAATCCGTATCTAACTATCAATCCGTAGGTTGCGTTCCCGACATTTAGCACCAAACCGCCCAACTTAGTTTGTCCGATTGAAGAAGTATTGATGGGAGCAAAAATATTTTGTCCATCAGCGGGATCGAGGATGTGATCATCTCCTCCGGCGAAGAGGCGATCTCTTCGCTCCAGATTCCCGACATGCCAGCCGAAATCGTCGGC
>CAIUEV010000119.1 GCA_903898335.1 uncultured bacterium
AGCTTTTTCCAGCATTATTTCAAAAACGAAAATATTTTTCCATTCGGTGCATGAGGCGGAAAGATGAGCTATCTGCCCTTTCTGATTCCTTAAAATAAAAAACGCATTATCCTCAAGTTTTTGAGACCAAAACATTTTTTCCGAAAAGCCAATGGCTATTTCCATTTCGCCTACATACATATTGGCTAGATCAATCAGATGACAGCCTTGGTCAAGCAACTCTCCACCACCGGCAATTTCCGGTTCAAACCTCCACTCTTCTCCATAGCCCAATCTCGCTCCGTGACCGTATTTAGCTCTAATAAACATTAATCGACCGTAAGCGCCGCTCTCTACAATTTCTTTGGCTTTCATTAAAGCCAAATGATAGCGATGATTATAACCTATTCGAGTAACCACCGGATTTCCTTTTTGCGCCTCAATTAATTTGACAAATTCTTCCGGATTGCGAGCGCCCGGTTTTTCAATCAGAACATGCTTGCCTTTTTTGATTGATTCAACTCCAATCGGTGTCAAAAAATTATTAGTGGTAGCGATAATAACCGCCTTAATTTCAGGATCATCAAGCACCATATTAAAATCTTTTTCGTAGCCGGCATTAAAATCATCGGCCAATTTTCTGCCCAGCTCTTCGTTTAGATCACAAACTGTTTTTATTTGAACATCATTCGGTAAAGATCCGGCTCTTTTTCTCCCAATCAAACCGGCTCCGATTATCGCAATTTTAATCATGGTTTTATCTGCTTATTTTGGTAAATTGAAAATCGTCTATTCTTCTGAGTGTTAAAAAATCAGCATCGTTCTTTATCTTTTTCACAAAATCCTCCTTAGCCCAGTCATCTCGATAATTGATAAAACGACCGGAAATACCGTCCGATTTCTCACTCACTAAAAATTCAAAAAAGCTGATTAAATCATCCATAGAACCCCATTTGTCGGGAGCAACCTCGCATTTTTCATCGTTCCACATACCGGTATTGTGAGCTCCGGGAGCAATAATATTTACATCAATCTCGGGATTTTCAATAGCTAAATTTTCCGTAAAGCGAATCAAAGCGGTTTTACTTAAGCTGTAAGCCATGTGGTTTTTCCGACCGTTAGCTCCTCCCCCTCCACTAAAATTAACTATTTTCCCCTTTTTTGATCCTTTTAATTTCGGCAACAAATAATAACAGGCGTAAATAGTTCCCCACAATGAAATTTCAATCGATTCTTTTAATTCGTCCATTCCCGTTTCCGTAAATAGCTTGGTCGGCCAAAGAACGGCTGCCGAATTAATCAAAATATCAAGGTCATCTACTTCATTTGAAGCCGCTTCCACTTCTTTCTCGTTACTGACATCAACTTTTTTAAAAAAAAGATTTACACCGGTTTCACCAAGACTTTCTTTATATTCGGAAAATTTAACCTCATCTCGAGACCATATAGTCACCGAATGACCGGCCAAAAGCAACGACTGTGTTATTCTGCAACCTATGCCCCCCGTCCCACCGGTGATTATAATCTTTTTACTTGCCATTTTGAGTTTTTAAAATTTTCGATTTGGGTAAGAATCTGAATTTGATAATTGTTCCCAACCATTTGGTTACATCTCTTCTTAATCGAACTTTCTTTCCTTCGCCTAGTCCTCTTGATTCATATTTGATAGGTATCTCTTTAGGAAAGTAGCCAAGACGCACAAATTTAGCAACAATCTCCCAATCCAATTCGAAATAGCTGCCTTCCAATTCTACTTTTTCGTATAGATCTCGAGTAAAAAGCTTATACATAGTCGTTGGATCGGAAATTTTAGTGCCGTAAAGAACATTGAAAAATTTGTGTAAAAAGATACCTCCAAAATTCATTAGATAAGCATAAAGCCTTTCTTTCCCATGAAATTTTCTAATCATGTGAACCTTGTCTCCATTCTCGTTCAAATGCCTCGAGCCTAGAACAAACTTAGCCTGACCCTCAGTAAAAGCCCTCAATAGTTTATGATAATCGTTGACATCATACTCCAAATCGGCGTCTTGAATAGCCAAAATATCTCCGGTAGCCTTTTTGAGACCCACTCTAACAGCATAGCCTTTGCCCCGAGGATTTTTCCTCAAAATCAACTTACAATCGGGATGTTTTTTACAAAAGCTTTTTACAATCTCCCTTGTACCATCCTTACTATTGTCTTCAACAATAACTATCTCTTTTTCTATGTCTTTTATTTTTAAATCGTAAACTTTATTCAAAAGGTCTTCCACGGTATTTTTTTCATTATATACCGGGATAACGATGGACAATTTTTTCATTTAATCTTTTTTACAAAAATTAAAAAATCAGATTTTAAATAATCTTTATGTTAAGACTACCCCAAAAATACAATCGAGCAAAAAAGAAAAAAGACCCGAAAAAAATTCGAGTCTTTTGGTTTATTAGTTGTTGATAAAAGAACTAGATTACTGAGTCCCTCCACTCCTGCAACCAGTTGGCAGCATCACCGTCAAACATAGCCACGGTTTCACGAGTGTAAGGATGGTCAATACAGGGTTTCAAAAGATCGGGTGTTACCGTCACGATATGCGCTCCGGCCATAAACCATTCAATTACATTGAAGGCTTCACGACTGGAAGCGGCAATTATCTTGGCTGGCAAGCCTGTTCGATCGAGCAACTTTCGAAGCTTTCTTGTTTCTTCGCTTGGATCGTAACCCATATTGGCTACTCTACCCAAGAAGATAGAAACGTATTCCGCTCCGGTTTTAGCTGCCAGAAAACATTGTGAAATGCTCATCATGGCTGTCGCGTTCACGGAAATTTTTTCCTTAGTCAGCTGAGCGATAACATCAGTGTTAGGTTCACCCTTTTGAGTGGTAAATGTTACTTTCACATTGATATTAGTACCCCAAGAGGAAAACTCTCTCGCCTGATCGAGCAACTCTTCTTTATTTCCTTCAGGGCTGGCCGTTTCAACGGACAGCGGTCGAGGATAAATCATCTTGGCAATTTCTATCGTTCTTCCTCTAATAGCAGAGAAACCACCAACCACTCCATCTTTTTTCATAATCGTCGGATTGGTAGTAACGCCGTCAAGAAGACCCAATTTGAGATATTTTTCAATCTCAGAAAGTTTGGCCGTGTCAAGAAAAAGCAAACCGTCTCTTTTTTCTTTCGAAGTTTCGCAACAAGTCATTTTTGTTCTCCTTTTTCGTTCGTAGCTTCTTCTGATTCCCATTTAGCACTTCTGATACGCAAGAACTCTGTTATGAAATGTAGCAAGTAAGCTTGCATGCCTTCGGTATGAGTTGTCATTCTTGATTGATTAACTATTGGAACAATCAAAACCGCATCTCCATACTGGGAAGTGTATCCTTCTTCGCGACCGACGATTCCGATTACCGAAGCTCCAACCGTTTTTGCAAAGCCAACCGCTCTGACAATATTGGCTGAAATGTTTCTGACATCATCACCGCCCCCAACAGAAAGCACAAACAGAGTATCTTTACTATTCAGCCCCCAAACGGCCAGCTGAGCTACAAAAACCTCTTGCCAGCCTTCGTCATTAGTAATAGCGGTTACGGTGGGAGTATTGTCTGTTAAGCAAATCGCCTTGATGCTGCAACTTTTCAACAAATCACCAGTTGCGTGAGTGCCGTTGCCGGCGCCTCCACCAACTCCACAAAAG
>CAIUEV010000120.1 GCA_903898335.1 uncultured bacterium
AGGTGGCATAAATAAATCAACAGTTCTTCTTTTAATCAGCTAAAAAAAGAAAATGCCGAAAATAAAATCGACAGTTACCGTTATCGGTTTGGGTTATGTTGGTCTTCCTTTGGCCTGCTTAATCTCTCAAAAGGGCTATAAAACATACGGTCTCGATCTCAAAGAGGATTCGATAAAGAAGATTAATCAAAAAAAATCGCCCTTCAAAGATGAGCTTATTGCCAAAATATTGCCCAAGATTGATTTGAAGGCGACATCGGATCCGTCCGTCTTGAAAGAAAGCGATTTTGTTATTATCTGTGTACCCACTCCCGTCAATGAAAGGCATCTCCCCGTTTTCAAACCTCTGACTTCGGCCATCGAATCGGTGCTGGAAAATTTTAAAAAGGGAGTCACGGTCGTTGTGGAATCAACAATCAATCCGGGTGTTTGCGAGGAGGTTGTTCTGCCTCTTTTTGAAAAGAAAAATTTAAAAGTCGGTAAGGATTTCTTTTTGGCTCACTGCCCGGAACGAGTCAACCCCGGTGACCCCAAGTGGAATGTTTCGAATATTAATCGTTGTGTTGGCGGGGTAACCGATAAATGCTTGCAGAAATCCCTTGAATTTTATCGCTCGATTCTCGACGCCACCGTTACCCCAATGAAATCAATCAAGGAGGCGGAAGCGACCAAAACCATCGAAAACGCTTTTCGAGATGTAAATATCGCCTTTGTAAATGAGCTGGCTAAATCGTTTGACCGGATGGGTATCGACCTAAAAGACGTTATTCAAGGTGCTTCTACCAAGCCTTTCGCTTTTATGGCTCACTACCCCGGTTGTGGCGTCGGCGGGCACTGCATCCCGGTCGATCCTTATTATTTGATTGAGAAAGCGAGAAGAGTCGGCTTTGAGCACGATTTTCTCAAGTTGGCTCGACGTATTAACACCGGCATGCCTCGTTACGCCGTTAAGGTTCTAATCCGCGAGCTCAATGAAATTAAGAAAGCCATTAATGGAACTCGCGTTGGAGTGCTTGGTGTTTCTTACAAGGCCAATGTGGATGACAACCGAGATGCTCCTTTCTATGAAATTAAAAAGGAATTGTTGGCCAACAAAGCTAAAGTTGAGATTTTTGATCCTTTCATTCCCAAAGACAGCACCGTCAAATCGCTTGACGAACTTCTAAAAAAATCAGAGGTTTTACTGTTGGTCACCAATCATGACGAGTTTAAGAAGGTGACTCCCAAACTGGCGAAAAAATACGGCATAAAATTAATTGTTGACGGTCGTAATTTCCTCCCCAAAGAAGATTTTCTCAAAGCCGGCATTCGTTACAAAGGTATTGGTCGATAATTTTTTAAGCTAAACAATGAATTCAAAATTTGATCTTTCAATTATCGTTCCCCTTCTCAACGAAGAAGATAATGTAGTTAAGTTACATAAAGAAATCTTGGAGACGCTTTCAAAGACTGATTGGGAGTTTGAGATTATTTTTGTAAACGATGGCAGCTCTGATAAAACGCTGGAGAATTGTCTTTCGCTCAAGCCTCTAAAAATAATCGATTTCCGTAAGAATTTCGGTCAAACCGCCTGTCTTGATGCCGGGATCAAAGAAGCGAAAGGCGAGATTATTATCACCATGGACGGCGATCTGCAAAATGACCCCAAAGATATTCCCGCTTTAGTTAAGAAATTAAAGAAAGATAAGCTGGATGTTGTCTCCGGCTGGCGCAAGAACCGCAAAGATCCATTTGGTAAAAGATGGATTTCTCGAGGAGCGGAGGTGTTGCGAAAATTTCTCATCAATGACGGCATTCACGATTCCGGCTGCACGCTCAAAGCTTATCGTCGAGAGTGTTTCTCTCGAATCAATCTTATGGGAGAAATTCACCGCTTTATTCCTGCAACTTTGGCTATTTCCGGTTACAAAATCGGGGAAATGGAAGTTAATCACCGACCCCGGATTCATGGCCAGACAAAATATAATTACAAAAGAACCATCAAAGGTTTTTTGGATATGTTAGGCGTCTGGTTTTGGATGAAATACGCCGGCCGGCCCCTGCATCTTTTTGGAGGCATGGGTCTGCTCTGTTTTTCCTTGGGAAGTTTTGGCCTGATTGGACTTTTTGTGGCTCGGCTTTTCTTCGAGTTCCCTCTTTCCAATAAGATTTGGCCGATTATTGCCATTTTTTTAATCCTCGTCGGACTGCAACTTTTCATTTCCGGATTGATGGCCGATGTTTTGATAAAAAGCTATTACAAGGACAAGAATATGAACTACTCAATTAAAGAAATTATTGAAAGCTAAGATTATGATTTATCGAAAACGATCCTTCTCTCGTTTTAGGATTCTGTTTGCCGGCTCCTCCGATTGGTCGATTGAATTTCTCGATCTTCTAATTAAGAAAAATTTCAAAGTGGTGGGATTGCTTACTCCACCCGACAAAAAAAGGGGGCGCGGCCAGAAAGTTGTTACATCTCCCATCAAACAATTCGCCTTGGACAATGGACTCCCGGTGTTCCAACCGGAGAAATTAGGCACGGAAGAATTTATCCAAGAATTAAAAAAATTAAAACCGGACTTGGTTTTTGTCGCTTCTTATGGTAAATTCTTTCCCAAAAAAATATTGGAGATTCCCGCTTTTGGTTTTCTAAATTTTCATCCTTCAATGTTGCCGGAATTTCGAGGTCCGTCGCCGATTCAAAGCGCTATCCTTTCCGGAAACAAGACCACCGGATTCAGTTTTATGCGCCTAACGGAAGGTATGGATGACGGTCCGGTAATCTTTCAGAAGGAAGTTCGGATCAAACCTCGCGAGACATCGGTGACTCTGGCGGAAAAATTAGTATTTCAAGGAAAAAAAGAACTGATTAAAATTCTCAAGGGCTACCTCGAAGAAAATATTAATTTCCAACCGAAAAAACAGAAGAAAAAAGGCGTTTCTCTGTCAAAAATGTTTTCCAAGGAGGATGGTCGCATAAATTGGCGAGATGAAACCGCCGAGGAAATTGATCGTAAGATTCGCGCCCTCAATCCGCAAATAAATACTTTTTGTTTTTGGGAAAACGAACCAACCCAAAATAGAATTCTTTTACGTAAATCCTTGGGATTTGCCAAAGATTTTAATTTGAATTATGGAGAATATAAGTTGTTGCGTCGTAAAAAAAATATCATTTTAGCCATCAAAGCCAAGGAAGGCGTGGTTCTAATCAACAAAGTCCAGATAGAAGGCAAAAAAGAATGTTCGGCCAATGATTTTTTTCACGGCCATCCAAAAGGAAAAATGATTTAAAAGCTCTTTTAAAAACCGAGGGGAATAAACAATGAAAATTCCGAAAGTTAAAGATTCAAAAGCAGGAAAATATCTTGCAGAAAAGCTGGAAGAAGGAAAGAAAAAAATTTCCAACCTTCATAATGGTCCTTGCCCTTGTCATTACTTTACCGGAGACCACTTCGTCAAAAAGGATTGCGACTTGAACAAAAAAGGGCATTGCGCTCTTTGCGGTCAACGATTTGATGCCGAAGGCGAGCCAATCACCGTCAAAACCGTCCTAAACAAGACGGCTAAAAAGTATCTTTACGATCACCTTTTTTTCTGCCCCAAGGCGGAATTCTAGTCCCATCTCAAAATCCTCTTTCAATCCCCTTTTATTCCCACCTCAAAACGCAAAAAGCGACTTTTCCCCAAAGTCGCTTTATTTTCATTCTTTTACTATAGCTAGGACTCGTCTTTGATTTTCGTCTAAACGAATATTAACTTTTGACCCAACTTTTATCTTGTTCCAGTCGGAAGGAGTTTCCTTCATTTCTATGTTCCCGTTCGGATTTCTTTGAGGATCTTCCATATTTATTTCTACCACCTTAGCGACGTCTGTTCTAAAAATTTGGTACTTAAGGTCTATACTGGCCGGCTGTTTTAGAATCAGCTCTCTATCGTCAATAGCAACAATTTCTCCCGACGCATAGCCCGGAACTTTATCACCGCTATAAAAAAGCTCTGTTGGCGGTTCATACTTTTTATTTAAATTTTCTCCCGATTCTTGCGGTAAAACATCTGCGCTTTTAGTTACATTCTGGTCGTTTGAACTATCTTGAATGCTAGAGCTATTTTCAGGATATCCGCTTTTCAATATACTTTTCATTCGCCATTCAAAATATCCGGCAAAGCCTAACATTAAAACAGAAGTGACAACAAGATTTATAAAAATTATTTTTGTTTTTTCCATGTTTTATTTCGAAAAATTTTAATCATTACAGCAGAGAAATCCCCCTGCTGTCACCCAAGAACTTTGACCTCCTTGACAACCGGCTTCCCAACAACCGGCTGACGCATTTGTAAGTGCCATTCCATCAACATGATAACCGTCAGGACAAGCAGCCATCCAGTGAGTTTCCAACCTAATCCAAAAGCAATGTCTGCGCGGCTCACTCCACGTCGGCCGACAGTCTCCACGAATACAAAGATGGTTGTTTATGTTGGTTAGTTCAAGATTACTCCAACCATTGGGATCAAGATAATATCCACTGTTATTTTCATCATAAAGAACGCCGTTCATAAAAGAATGGCCTCGAATATAGTTATAGTTATTTCCGGGATAGGGGAACCAAGAATCATTACGAGCTGTATGAAAATAATCACCATATACAGCATTCATATTAGAAGTTCCGTTTGGATCTACATAGTAGCCTCCATTGTTTTGGTCATAAAGACTTGGGGCGGAAATACTTTTATTCGTACTGGATCCTCTGTCAGTAATACTCTGAAGAGTGTCCATACTAGAAGGAGCAACTACCGGCCAAGCAGATTTGCAATCACCTTTTATACAAAGACTACTATTAGTATTCACATTGCCGCTAGCATTAATCGATCCATTCACTAAAGCATCATTTCTCACACCCAAGCTGTCTGTTTTAGTTTCTCCTCTCACATCGAGTTTTGACTCGGGATTGTCAGTACCGATACCGACCAATCCGTAACGAACGATTAGTCCGTGAGCGGCATTGCCGAGATTGAGAATAAGACCCCCTACTTTGGATTGACCGAAGGCGGAAGAATTGAGAGGAGCGAAGATATTGTTTCCGGGAGGAATGGTGGTTGGTTCGATCCAGGCGTGAGCGGAAATAAAAACAAAATAAAAAACGCAGAAAAAAAGAGAGAAAACAGTAAATTTTGATTTTATTTTCATTGCTGGAAATTATTTTCAATTATTTTAGCATGGAAATATTAAGAAATAAATTTATTTTTCCAGTTTTTTAATTGCCAAATTTATTCTTCTCAAAGATTCCTCATGACCTAAAAGCCAGGCACATTCGAAGGGACTGGGGCTTTTTTCTTTACCGGAAAGAGCTACTCGCAAAGGCCAAAGCAAGCGACCACGGTTGTCTCCCGCCTGCGCAATTAAAAGTTCTTCCAATTTTTTCAGTGAATATTCGGATTCTACGATACCGCCAATGGCCTCCAGTGATTCGTTCAGAGATTTTATCAAATCTTCTCCGGAGATATCTTTCCAAAAAAGCAATTTTGAGTCGTAATCAGGCAAAGCCATAACAAAATCCGCCTCAACTGCAAAATCTGACAGACAAAAGGCCCTGTCTTTAAAAACCGCAATTATTCGGGAAATCACGCCTTCTTCGATTTTGCTGTCAAAAAAAGGCTTCAGCATTGAGAGTAGCTCTTCATCACTTTTGTTTTTTATGTATTGTGAAGAAAACCAATCCAATCTTCGACGATCAAAACGAGGCGCCGCCTTGTTTAATTTTGCGTCATCAAATATTTCTTCCAATTCTTTCAGGGAGAAAATTTCCTGTTCCGTTTTGGGATTCCAGCCTAAAAGAGCAATAAAATTGACAATCGCCTCCGGTAAATATCCCTTTTTTCTGAAGTCAGAAACGGAAACGTCTCCGTCTCGTTTGCTTAATTTACCGCCAACCGTGTTGAGAATTGTCGTCAAATGACCGAAGACAGGCGCCTCCCACCCGAAAGCTTGGTAAAGTAAAATATGTTTGGGAGTGCTCGGAATCCATTCCTCGCCTCGAAAAACATGCTAAATTTCCATCAAATAATCGTCCACTACCACCGGAAAATGATATGTCGGAAAACCATCCGACTTCATCAGCACAAAAT
>CAIUEV010000121.1 GCA_903898335.1 uncultured bacterium
AACCGGGAACAATAAACTTTTTATTGACAATCAGCAAAGAGCCTCTGAATCGGATGCTCGAACCAAAGCTTTGATATATGGAGTTTTCGACGCGTCCACAGCGAATCAATCGATAACCGTCAACGGCCAGCTGCAAGTAGCCGGCACAGGAAACAGCTATTTGATGGGAAATTTGGGAATTGGAACGACGGCACCTACCGATTCCTTAGAAATTTATGGTTCAAAAGGATCTTCGTCATCATGGTGGACTGGTCAAACAAGCTTGTATGATAATGCGAGCCAAACAGCCGGTGTTGGGGGTCAAATTACTTTTTTTGGTAAATATACTGACTCCGGATCGTATGCAAATTATGGGTGGATTGAAGCTAGAAAAAGTAATTCTGTATCAGGAGATGCTACTGGGGGAATTAAATTTGTTTCAAGACTTGGTGACATAGCTTTTAATAATCAGTGGAACAGTGAATCTGATATTATGACCCTCAAAGGGAATAATGGTAACGTCGGCATCGGAACGACGGCTCCAGATACAAAACTACATATTGTTCAACCCAGTTTTTTTGAAGGTTTAAAAATTGAAGCACCTACTCATCCTTCTATTCTTATAAAAAATTACAGCGGAGGCAAAACCTCTTATATCGGTGAATATAACAATCTCGGCCTAGCTTTTAGAGCAGATGGAGCCACATGGGACGCGACCCCAAATTTATTTATAGCAAATAACAGCAACATCGGAATCAGTACTATTTCCCCTGGCTATCAACTCACTCTCTCCACCAACTCAGCCGGTAAACCCGGTGGTGGTTCTTGGGCCGACTCTTCTGACTCTCGTCTGAAAAAAGAAGTAACTCCGGTAACCGATGCCATGAGTAAGATTATGGGTCTTAACCCCGTTCAATTCAAATGGAGAAATCCGGAAGAGCATGGCAACCAAACAGGAGTGCAAGGAGGATTTATTGCTCAAGAAATACAAGCTCTCTTTCCGGGATGGGTAAGTGAAGTGGATCCTCAGGGAGATGATGCGGATTTGGTTGATGGAAAAGCTTTAGCTTTACAATTACCTTTTGAATTCAATGCTCTCATAGTCAAAGGAATGAAAGAACAACAAGAAAATATCAACTCCATAGATCTTAGAGTAATGACCCTGGAAGATCAACTAACTATGGAAACAGGAGATTGGAAATTAGAGGTAATGGAAGACCAAATAGCTGAATTAAACAATGAATGGGTAATCAATAATGGAGAAAGTGAAATAGAATCTTTGAAAGCCAGAGTAGCCGCTTTAGAGAATATCAACACTAACGATAACGCCTCCATCACCAACGATAACATCAATGAAAACACCAACGAAAATCTTAATGACAATTCCGAGATCAGTCCGGCCGTTGTTCTTCCGGAGGCGGACAAAACTGCCGACAACTCAAACACCAACGACAATCTTAATCTCGACAAAGAAATCAGTGACAAATTTTCCGTTCTGGGTATTTCCAACGTGGGTGATACGGTCCTCGGTTTCTTCAAGGAAGTCTGGTTCTCCATGGAAGCGACTTTCGAAAAGGCGGTTGTTTTCTTGGGAGAGGTGACTTTCGGTAACCGCGTCACTTTCTCCGATGAAGACATGGGAGGAACGGTAATTTTACCGACCGGAGAAGAAAAAATTTCAGTCGCCTTTAAGAAAGCCTTCGAACAAGAACCGATTATTACCGCCACCGCCAGTAACCCGGATATTTCTTTCGGGATCAAAGAACGATCCGCGAGCGGCTTTACAATATACATCAAAGAGCCTTCAACCATAGATCAAGAATTTTCTTGGATTGCTCTTCCAGTTAAAAAAAGCGAGGAATAAAAAAACCGCCGGATAAATCAATATCTGACGGTTTGGTGGGTTGTGCTTTATTCGACCACGATTGGATCGTTAGGTCTGACCAAAGCAAAAATCCTTTTGGCGTTTTCTGAAGAGAGACGCACGCAACCATGCGAGGCGGGCACTTCTTTGATTGTCCCTTGATGCAAGAAATGCCCGTCATTCGTGAAGCGAACGGCGTGGGGCATCTTGGACTTGTACTTCTTGGATACATAGTCCTTATTCTTGCCAAGCACCTTGAAGCGACCTTTCGGAGTTTCCATTCCCTTTTTACCGGAACAGATCTTGCCCCAAAAAACCAGCTCTCCCTTTCTATAAAAAGCGAATAGTTGCTCTTTGAGATGAATTCTCACCTCTTGGTCAGCCTTGTTCTCAATGGTCTTCTTGATGCAAGCCGGAATTCCGGAATCGGAAGCGATCGCTTCTTCGTTGATCATTAAGACTATCATCATAGAAAGCATTCCGAAAAATAACAGTATGCCGGCAAAGTGCCAATTGTTCATCTCTCAATCTCCTTCTTTTGGATTTAGA
>CAIUEV010000122.1 GCA_903898335.1 uncultured bacterium
ATTCCCAAGTGGTTCGCACCCTCTTTGTAGCCGCTCGGCCATTCCGGTAATTCATGAAGGCCATGGCCTTGATTGGTAAACTGCATCCAGTAAGGCATGAAAAGTTTATATTTGTTAGACCATGCTCTTTTTCTCTTGTTCAGGACATGAAAAGTCCCGGTTGGTGTGTTCATACCTCTTTTTCCACTGGATATTCGAAAATTTCCTTGATTGGATCCGTTTTCAAAAATAGATAAAACCTGTTTTGTTAGATTAACGTCAACATATCTTCCTTCTTTGAACTTCGCATCTTCGGTGGCCGCCGTTGTTTTAGAGAGAGTTCCAGAGCTACTGTAGGAATGGAAATTGCTACTTATTTCTTCTTCGAGATAAGTGTCGTCTTCGGCCGGCCAACCTTTTTTGATTTTGATGGCGTAATTAACGTTAGGAGACCATTTCTTGGGCTTGAAAACCAAAGTTTTCCGATCACCCTCCCATTCGAAAGTTCCGGCGGCAGCCGGACTTATCTCAAAAAAATTTTTCTCCTCCTCTTTTTTCATCGGCTTGCTGAAATAGGTCTTTATTGGAGTAAATTCTTTAACATCCTTTTCCTCATTGGCGGGGAGGACCTTATCTATCTTCGGAGGATCAATAGTTTGGAATTGAAAATTGGTAAGCTCCCTTGAATACCAACTGCGGCCATCTTTGCCTTGATAACTTGAATAAGCGACAAATTGATAGCGAGTATTTTGAGCCAGACGGTCTCTCGGTACTATTTGGAATTCTTTTCGGTCTTGGTCTATGTTTAAATCGTAGGGGAAATCGGGAGTAACTTTAAATTCGAGTCGATAATTTTTTCCTCCCTTATCCAGTTTGACGGCAATAGAATTTTTTGGATTAACTAAAGAATCTTTTTCCGGAGACATCTCAACTATGGCGGGAAGGGATTCGGTGGAAAAAAAATCTTCAAAGCCGAAACCGTAGGCAAAGCGCGTGGCTCCACTTAAAGAAACAGAAAATTTTTGATCCGGCTCCCAGGGGTTGGTGGGTTTAAAAACCAGATTGTTATTTTGCCATTCTATTTTTCCAGCTACCGGGGGGTTGATTGAAAAAGAAGTTTCTATTTTGTGCTGAATAACCGGTCGGTCAAAATTAACAACCAGAGCTTCTTCGAGATCAAGCTTTTTATTTTCTAGTTTTATTTCTGGTGAGAGAACGGTGGGGAAAACGTCTAAGTGAACAATGGCTCCCGAAATTATGATTATCAACAAAAAAATCGGAATTGCCAGCCACTCCTTTATTTTTTTCATCGAGTTTTTCTTAGTGATCCAGGCAGGACTCGAACCTGCAACCTACAGCTTAGAAGGCTGTTGCTCTATCCATTGAGCTACTGGATCTTTCTAATCTTACTGACATAACCGTTTCTAACATACTTATTTTAAAAGGAAAAATTTTTATCTCTTTGCATTCATCTCTATTTCCGCCAGTAAGTTTTTCGCCGGCTTTTCCCAGTTAAACTCTCGAGCTCGATTGATTGCTTTTACTCTTAATTCTTCTCTGAGAACTTGATCGGTCAAAAATCGGTTTATAGCTTGAACAAGCTCATCTTCTCTTTCCGGATGAAAATAATGTACGGTGTCCAGCGCCACTTCTTTCACCGAGCCTATTTGAGAGGCGATGATGGGGACGCCGCAGGCCATCGCCTCCAGAACGGTGAGGCCGAAACCTTCATAGATGGAGGGGAAAACAAAAAAATCAGCACCATTATAGAGGTGAATCAGCTCTTCATCGGATAACTTTCCGACGAAACGAACGGAATCCTCTATACCAAGCTTTTTAACCAATCCGACGACGTCTTCCAGCAATGGATGCTTTTCTTCCGGTGTCGCGCCGCCAATAACCAGTATTCGATTTTTGAGATTGTTCTTGTAATGCTTTACGATCTTAGAAAAGGCGTTAATCAGAGTCGAGACATTTTTACGAGTTTCAAATCCACCGATATAGAAAATATAAGGATTGTTAATCTCGAATCTTTTTAAAGTTCTCACTACTGAAGAATCATTTCTTTCTAGGGATTTGAACTCGGGTGAAATTCCGGCCCCGATAACTTTTATTCTTTCCAGCTCGATATCGAGATGTTTATGAATTTCTCGTCGTGAAAATTCTGAAACGGTTAGAACTTTTTTGGCGGCTCTGACCGCTTCGAATGTCTGGCCCGCATAAATTTTTCTGCGGAAATTATAAAGATATATTTGAGCCAGAACTTTCCAGATGACATCATGAAGCAGAACCAAATTCGGCAAACTCTTAAAGCGGCTTACCGAATTATAGGGAGAAAAAAATATGTTTAGATTGTCTTTTTCCGCCTCTCGGGGAAGAGCGACTCTTTCCCAGAAAGTTTGTTTGATGAGGTCTTCTCGTCGATAAAAGTTTGAAGGTATCAGTTTGGTCTTAAAGTTGGCCGGTATTTTCAAGTTATTCAAGCGGCTATCGGTGTAGAGAATGTACTCATTTCGACTATCTATTTTCGCCAGTTCTTCAAGTAAATTGCGAGTCACTCGACCGATTCCGGTTTCCGCTTTCTTAAGAAAAAGAGCATTAACGCCGATTCTAAGCATTTCTTGAAATTAAAGTTTATCCAGTTAAAAAAATTTTAACACAGATTAAAAATTTTGCCTTTTTTCATTTTTTTTCTTAAAATTGATTGAACGGCGTAGGGTTTTTTATTTGGTTTAAAAACAAAAATGACGGTTAGGGCATCTAAAAAAATTTTTAACATTTTTCTTAGAGGGATTATTGGGTCACTCTGTTTTTTGTTTGTCTTTGGAATTGCTGAAGCAAGCAATAAAAACTCAAATAAAAATTCCAATTCCAATTCCAATTCCAATGCTAATCAGAATACGAATTCAAATACTAACACCAATGTTAATTCCAATACTAATACCAATAATGCTTCGGGTGAAGGGATAAATGGAGCCAGAGAAGAAGAGGTGGCGGAGAATTTGCAGAAAAAAAGAGAAGACCTTTCTCAAATAGAGGCGAAAATCAAAACTTACAGCAAGTTGGTCGACATAAAACGCAATGAGCAGAGAACTTTGAACAGTCAGATAGAAATTATCGATAATCAGATCGAGAAGACGAAACAGGAAGTGCTGGAAGCGGAAAAGAATTTGGAGATTACGGGCGCTGAAATTGAAAAATTGGAATTAGAGATTGACGACAAGATTTCTTTGCTCAAAAAAAAGAAGGAAGCCCTTAGCTTTTTAGTGAATGATCTCTACCGAAAGGATAAAAAAAGTATTTTGGAGATACTGCTTGATTACAGGGGTTTCTCTTTTTTTGTTCAGGAGATAGCTTCCGACCAACAGGCCAATCAGGGCGTCTTTAATAAATTAAAGGAAATCGATACCGCCAAGAAGGAACTTGAAGATAGGCAGGAAAAAGTGAAGAAAAAAAACGAAGAACTGGAAAGTACTCGTCAAAAGAAAATAGAAAAGAATTTTTATTTGGAGGGGGAGCAGAACTCAAAAGAAAATTTATTGGTTGAAACGGCGGGAGAAGAAGGCAAATATCAGGAGATTCTGGCCAGAGTTGAGGAAGAAAAAAAGACTCTTCTGGGAGATATCGAAGAGCTTTATCAAAGTAAATCAAGCGAATTCGATTTTGCTCAATCGAATCAAGCGCGCCCCACTTCCGGTTTGGCTTCGACGGACTGGTATTTTTCCCAAAAAGATCCTCGCTGGGGTTCGGACGACATAGGATATTCAAACACTAAAATGAGTAAATACGGTTGTGCCGTCTCTTGCGTATCCATGGTCTTGCGCTACCATGGGGTCAGCATGGATCCGGGACTTTTAGCCAGACAGCCTATTTTTTCGCGTGACCTTATCGTTTGGCCGGAAGTGTGGCAACACGTAAGGCGAGTTTCCAGCTATTCTCACGGCAATATAAATTGGGATATCGTTGACCAAGAAATCGAAAATAGAAATCCGGTAATTATCTTTGTTCGAGCCAACGGAAGAGGGGCGGGGCACTATGTTGTTGTCCACCATAAAGATAACAACGGTAAATATGTGGTGCATGATCCTATGTGGGGACCGAATATTTTTCTTGCTTCAACCAAAGAAAATATCGGCATTCTTTATGGATCCAACACTTCGATTGACCAGATGATTATTTATCATAACACCAAAAGATCGGGAGATAGCTCTCCGTCGGCTTCTGGGAATGAAAACAATAATTCAAAACCTTAATTTTTAGAATTTTTAAAATGGATTTCTATAAAGCTTTTACTTCAGTTTCAGAATTACGTCCGACTTGGGGTAGCTTTGTTTGGCTTGTTTTTACTCTGCTGGCGATATTATGTATTTGGAAGCAGGGGAAGGGAGAGCTTACTTTAAGGATAATATCAATTTTGATTGCTTTGACTTTGGTATCGGGTTTGCCCTTGCTTGATTTCGAGTTAGTGGGAATGAAATTTAGCCATCCCTGGGCTCGATTTTCTGTATTTTTCGTTTTATTTATCTTGATAACTGCTTTTATAGGAAAAACGTCTCTTTCTTTAGTCACGAAGACGCAAGGAACTTTTATTAATCGAGTTATTTTGGCGATTGTTTTTTCCGGTTTGCTTGTGAGTGCTTTGTTGAGTTTGGCGCCGGAATTGGTCAAGAATGGATTAGGTCAGTCGGTCGGCTTAGCCTTTATCGGTCAGCCGGCGGAATTTCTGTGGATTATCGCTTCCATTATTTTTATTTTACTTATAGGCTGATTTTAGAGATGTCTAAAAAAATCAAAAAAACCCAAAGTCTGGATATATCATTTATCGTAGTCAGCTTTAAAAACGCTGCTATTTTGGATTTGTGCGTTAAATCGATCCTGGAAGAAATTTCCGTTCTCAAAGAAAGTAAAAAAATACGCGGAGAAATTTTAGTGGTTGACAGTATGGCCGGAGAAAAAACAAGAGATGTGGCAAAGAAATATATTATGGATGGAAAGCCGGTGAGATATTTTCCATTTAAAGAAAATACCGGTTTTTCAAAGGCGGTCAATCGGGGAATTGAAAAAAGTAAAGGCAGGTTACTTTTTATTCTCAACTCGGATATTATTTTAACGGAAGGATCACTCTGGCCAATGATGGAATATATGAAGTTGAACAAAAAAACCGGTATTCTAGGTCCCAAACTGCTAAATTTTGACGGTTCTCCGCAGTCTTCCGCTTTTCATTTTTACACTCCGGAAATAATTCTTTATCGCAGAACTTTTTTGGGGAAAATGAAATTCGGTAAGAAAAAGCTAAAAGATTTTATTATTGACACTTCTAAAGCCAAAAAGAAACCTCTTTCCATAAACGGATGGTTAATGGGATCGGCGCTTTTGCTGCGCCGAGACAATTTGGATAAAATCGGACCAATGGACGATCGTTATTTTATGTATTTTGAGGATGTCGACTGGTGTCGAAGATTTATCGATGCCGGCTATGAAGTGATTTACTTTCCTCAGTCAGCTTTATTTCATTATCACGGAAAACAAAGCGCCACTCGTCATTTTTG